>NZ_WIWK01000165.1:0-9578 GCF_009600165.1 Pseudomonas sp. FSL R10-0399 | reverse complement strand
GCATTGGCCGAGGCGATGCATTCAATGGCAATCAGGTTCAGGGCCGCGATGGGCGGGTCGTTCCAGTCGTCAGCGCTGGCTTCAACGCGACGTTCGGCCGAGCCGCCCAGGTGCTCCAGAACACTGATGCGGCTTGGGCCAAAACCGCGTTCGCGCAACAGCGCCGCAACGGTGGCCGGGCTGCTGCCGTCATTGCTCAGCACCAGCAGGCGTGCGCCGCTGTGCAAGTGAGCATTGAGCGCAGCCACCGGACGGGCGACCACTGACAGCGTGGTCACGTCTTGCAAGGCCCAGCCCAAACGTGCGGCCGCCAATGAGGAAGAGGAGGGCGAGGGCAGCACGTGCATCTCGGCGTTTTCAACCACGCGTGCCAGGCTGGCGCCTACGCCGAACAGCATCGGGTCACCACTGGCCAGCACGCACACTGGCTGGCCGCGCAATGCCAGCACCGGCGCCAGCGAAAACGGGCTCGGCCACGTCAGGCGCTCGGCGCGGATGCACGCGGGCAGCAGGTCGAGCTGGCGCTGGCTACCAAACACTTGAGCAGCATTTAGCAAGGCCCGGCGCGCATTTTTGCCCAGACCGCTGAAGCCGTCTTCACCGATTCCCACAACTGTAAGCCAGGGCGACATGCCAATCCTCATTTCAAACAGCGGTTCGTTCATCCAGGATCAGGGCAAAAGGCCTGCGGATACAGGCCGCATGATAGCGCGCCTTGGCCCCCTAACTAAGTAGTGCCTTGCAACGCTGTGTGCGGCGTAGCGTTCAGGGGTATGTCTACCCCTATTGCGAGCTGAACCATGAGCACACCTTCCCTGCCTTTTTATGCGCCGCAAGCGCTGCACGACACGTACCTCAAAAGCCTCGACCTCGCCCAGACCAAAGGCATTATCAATGCCGACGAAAAGGAGCAGCTGGGCTCGCTGCTTCAAGACGAAACTGGCGCCAGAGCGGCTTATGCGTTTTACCCGATTGTGTCCCGCGATCATTACCGCCCGGTGCACTGGGTTGCCGGGCTGATCCTCAGGCTGGACCTGGCGCCGGCGTCGGCTGTGTTTTTATTCACCGCGCTCGGCAGGTTTGAGCGCTTCGCCACCAAAAGCGCGTTGCGTACGGCATTGCAGTTGCTGTTGGACAGCCCCCAAGAAAACGACGAGCTGCTGCGATTTTGTCCCGTTGAAGTACGTCCCTATTTAACCCAGGCAGGCTATTTGTCGCTGGTTACACGGCAAGTGTCTGGACCTGTCATGACCGGTGTCAGCCAGGCCATAGAGAGCTTTTTGCGTGGTTGTCAGGAGCAAACGCTGCAAGCGCTTGTGGGGCTGCCGACACTTCGTTCGGTGCTTGATGGCAACGTGTCTTACGCAGTGAATAACCAATTTAGCGGACCTCATTTTGAAGTCTTGAAGCTTCAGGTACGTAGCACTCGGTTGGGGAGCAGTGCGTTGGCTGAGGACGATGTAACTACCGCGAGCCTGAGTACGATAGCGCTGGATTACTTCCTGCAAGGAGGCTTTGCCGCCCACCACCGTCGTGAATACCTGGGCCTGCCAGCGGCGATAGCATCACTCAGTCACAGCGAAAAAGAGCAAGGCTTTGAGCGTGCACTGAAGCAGGCCACCGATGATTTGGCAGGCAGCATGCAGCGTTCGTTAAACCGTACATGGCAGCCAGCGTCGCTGCCGCGACGTGCGCTGTATGACTATTGCGTTGCCCGCCAGGCCGATATGTTTTATCAGCAGACGGTGCAAGCCCTGCATGAGCAGAAGGTGACGGCAGCGCAATTTGCTCAGTTGCAGCACGTGCTTTCAGGCACCTTTAAGGACGTGCAGGCACAGGTTGCGCGGTTGGCTGTGTTTGACCCCGACAAGGGCGAGGTCGGCTTGTCCGGTGTGTTCTGCATCTTTTTTCCAGGGCTGAATTCACCCGTTTTTTTATTTGGCGGGGCTGAAGGCCTCCAGCAGTTTGAAACACGTGCCCGGCTTAAAGACGCGATATTGTCGCCGTTGAGAGCCCCCGCCTTGTATGACTCCATTGCCCGTTATGCCGCGCTGGACCAGCAAGCGTTGCTCGCTGGTATGCAGGAGTTGCGCCTGAGTGTCGAAAACATTGACGCGGATGTATTCGGCTTTTGTGTGCAGGCCATTCACAAGAAGCAGGCCAGCGATGTCGACTTCTTGTTGAAGGAGTTCAAAGCCCGGCGTATTGCCCTGGCGGGGGTCGATCATGCGCTGGATGTACGCGAGCTGATTGATCAGGGGCTCTTGGCGCTGAGCCCACCGGAGCGCTGGAGCAGCCGCTTCATGCGTCACGCACATGAGTTGACCCTTACCTCGCGCAGCAAGGGTGGCCAGGCTGATCTGTTGAGTGTGAAGCTGCCCAGACTAGAAGCCCAGGTGGATGAGCTGTTACGTGATTGGCCTACCGTTTGGGCCGTTGCAACGGCTCGCCTGCAAACGCTGCTGGTTTCCCATGGTCATGCCCCCTCGGATGTGCACCGGCTTGTGGTTCAAGTGTTTGATCAAGCGCCGCAGCCGGGCGTTGTACCCGTTCGCTCACTGTCGCTGGTCGAGGCGCTGTTGGAGCGGGTGACAGGTTATCAGCCGTTGCCGCAGAACCCGGATCTGATTCAAGTCTTCATGCAGCCGTTAGCTAACGGAGAGCTCAAACCGACCCGGCGATTGGCCGCAACCAAGCTGCTGACGCTGCTGGAACAAGCGTCGCCGTCATTTGTGCAACTCATGGTGCAGCGCCAGTGGGCTTTTTTTCACGCCCCGTATCCAGAGCAGAGTCCGGATGCGCTGGTAGACAGGCTCAGCACCATAAGAATGGTCATGTTGCGGGCTGAATTACGCCTGCTGAGTCTGGAAAACCATCTTCAAGCCACTGAACGGGCTGTGCTTGGCGTGGTATTGGGTTACCCGATCAGTGATCAGCGCCCGGCGCTGGATCAATTTGTGCCGGATGTGTTTGCGCTGACCGCGTCGTTCGAAGGGGTTGCAAGCGCGCTGGACATCACCAACTGCTTACTGTTTACCCAGCGTGGTGGCCTGGAGTCAGACGCTGCAGGGCGTGCCGTGTTCTGGAGCCCGACTTTGGGCTTTGAAGGTTTTGCCTCAGTGGATGCGTGCAAGGCTATGCTCGAAGCCCGCCTGATGGACAAGGGCTTGCGTTGGGGGCTACTGACGCATGTGAATGCCTCCGATCAGGCGCGGGTTATTCGTTATCTGGAGGGCACGCCACAGTGGCAACCGGCCGGGCAAAATGGCTGGTTTTACTTCGAGCGCTTTGAGGAGGACTTCGCTCGTCAGAGCCAGAACACGGTGATCAACCAGTTGCTGGCCGATACCCGACATGTGTGCAGCCTTGCTGTGAAAACGCCATTTTCTGGTCAGGGATTTGAAAACAGTTTCAAGAGCCTGCTGGTGGCTGGCAGGGCAGGCGTGCAAGTGGCGCGTGTCAGTGAAATGGCGCGCCTGCAATGGTTCAAGGCTTCGCTGCCTGAGTGGTTGAAGTCTGCCAGCGCCGTCGATCAGAAGGCCTATGCCGACGTTCTGCAGCGTTATCAGCACAGCACAGAGGCCGTGCAGAGTTATCTGCACAACATCCCGCAATTGTCGGTGTATTCCAATGCATTGCTGACGGCGCGTCTGGATCTGGATTTTCCGGGCGCCAACCTGAACCCCGAGGCTATTGAGATTGCCATCGACACGTACCTCGCGGGCCCCGTACCGGTCGGCAGCACGCCGTCATTTCTACCTGCTGCGACCACGCACAGTGTGCAGTCACTCACTCAGTTCGCCTTGAACGGGCTGCATCGCATTAACCAGGGTGTGATGTTTGTGCGGTTGCGAGAGGGCGGCGCGCTGCCCGTCGCTTTGAATGCGCTCTATGTGCGCCGCTTGGTGCGGGAACTGGACCTTGGCACACATTATCAAGACCTTATAAAAACCATGCTGGCGCCTGGCCGGGAGGGTGTTGCCCTGCGTCAGCAGCAGTTTGCCGAACAACTGGCCGTGCAGATGCTGGAGCAGGCCATGCGACAAAAACTGCAGGACCCGGAGTTTGAAACCGCCTACCGCTACATTTGCCATGTCATCAGCATGCCTGACGGCGCGGCGCGTGAGGCTCTGGACCAGGTATACATCACCGTGCGGCCCTTTGAATTGATCGAAGAGCCCGGCGCCGACCCGGATCGAGTCAGGGGCGTCTATATCATTGGCCCGGTGGAGCCAAAGTCAGGCCCACAAGTTCTCTGGATCACCTACAGCGAGCGCTTTACCTTCAAGGCCTACGCCAATGACGCGGCCTTGCTCGCGGATCTGGGCGTCAATACAGAGCTTCAGGCCGACATACTGCAACGCATCGCGCCCTATACCCGCAAAGTCTATGACCATGGCGGCTTTGTTGAGCCGCATCTGGCGCGTTATGGGGATTCCTCGCTGAATTGGCTGTTGCTCAAGGCCTTGCCGCCGACTCTGGCCAGAACCCCGATTGCCGGCAATCTCTTCAGGGTGATGTACAAGGACAACTACGAAGCATTGCTAACAATGGCTGCGGCGCAAACTGAAACCACTGCGCAGGCAGACTGGGAGGCGTTCAAGTATTTGATGTCGCTTGTTATCACCAGCGCACTGATGTTCCTGCCCGCCAGGCTCAATATTCCGTTGGTGGTCTGGCAGTCACTGGGCTGGTTGTCGCAAGGGGTCGAAGCCGCAAAAAAAGGGGATTGGGGCGAATCCGTGGCCGAGTTCGCAACCATGCTCTTGCTGTGTGCCAGTGGTTATGGCGTGGTACGCCCGTCATCGGCCAGCCATGCGCCAGTTGAACCAGTCGTCGAACCGGTTCGCCTGACAGCACAGCAACGCGCCGGGCTGGAACCCTTTCAGGTGCATGATGTGACGCTGCTGGATTTGCGCACAGAGCCGCAGACGCAGTTGTTCAGTCACCCGCAGACGAAGTTGCACTATGTGCATCTGGATGGCTGTCTGTTCCGGGTACAGGTCTGGCGTGATCGCTGGCGCATTGACATAGGTGAGGGCCGTGATGGCCCGCTGATTAAGCTCAATGCGCGCAAGCTCTGGGAGCTGGATCCCAATGAGCCGCTACTCGGTGGCGGGCCGGTGATGTCGACCACGGCGGCGTTGGCCGATCGCATCACCCATGAGATCCAGGCAACGGGCATGGGCAGCATCCAGCGTCAGTTCCCGGATAAAGCCCTGGCGATCCGCGACGCCCATGCGCAAGCCGTCACCTACCTGGAGCGTTGCCAGAATGCCCTGCACACATTGAACGAACCCGGTGCTGGCAATGCCGCGCATCGCGAGCTGATCAAAGAGTTTTTTGATGTGCCCAGCCTTGAACCGCACCTGCTGGATCGGCTGAATCACACCATAGAACCGATGTTGACGCGGTTTCTGCATCCTGACTTGTCGCCACTGACCTCCCGCCACTATGTGGTATGCCGTTCGCGTTTCAACGACAAGGCGGTGGCCTGGATTCATCGCTGGGACACCGACAAACGCGTGTTCCTGAGTGAGCGTTTTTTCACCACGCTGTTCGACCAGCCTCAAGCCTTGAGCCATCCGTACCTCAAACCCACCGACCCGCCTTTTGCCGTCAATGCGCATTACCGCGCGTCTTTTCTGCTGCACGAAGTCAGCCATGGGGTGCTAAACACCGAAGATATCAACTACCTGAACCCCGGTTTTCCTTACGACGATCTTTTGGATGACACCACCGAGTTTGGCAATCAGCTCAAAGCGTTTAACCAAATTATTCAGGAGTGCCACTCACCCCACTTACAGCCTGAGTATCTGTTTAAGCAATTTGATGTCGAGAGGCACACCTGGGCGGATATTCCGAGCAATCCGGGCAAGGCCAAGGTCAAGGCGATTACCGGGGTGCAGACCTTGGCTGAAGCGCGGTCGATCTTTACCGATGACCCGGTCAAACGGGTCGAGTTGATGCTGGCCAATGCCGACACGGTGGTGCTGTTGATCACTCGATTGGGGCGTGTGCAGCCGGTTGTGGCTGAGGAGAGCACGCCGGTGTAGGCATTCCGTCCGGCAAGCTTTTCATGCGGTTGCCCAAAGCAGGCATAATGCGCGACCTGCAATAGCGCATTGCCTGCTCTGGACCGACACGTGCCCCTGCCATCTGAACTCTCAGCGACGTCTCCTGTACGCCCGACCGGGTGCCCGGGGTTGTTGCGCATCGTCCAGGCGATGGACGGCGGGATCTGCCGGGTCAAGCTGGCGGGCGGCGTGATCACCGCGCAACAGGCGCGCGCCGTGGCCGACGTGGCGCAGCGTTATGCCAGTGGCGTGATTGAAGCCACCAATCGCAGCAACCTGCAAATTCGCGGGGTTGGTATTGAGCATGCCGCGCTGATTGAGCCCTTGCTGGCGGTGGGCCTTGGGCCTGCCAATGCGGCCAGTGACGATGTGCGCAACCTGATGCTCAGCCCGACGGCCGGGATCGACCCGTATCAAACCATCGACACCTGGCCTTTGGCGCGACAAATTCTGGCCAGCCTTGAAAGCACCCCGCGTTTTGCCGAATTGTCGGCCAAATTTGCTGTGCAACTGGATGGCGCGGAAGCCTTGGCGATGCTGGAACATCACCATGATCTGTGGCTATCGGCGTTCGTGTGCAACGGCCAAACCCTGCTGGCGTTTGGCCTGGCAGGCTGCCCGACGCACGATGCGCCACTGGGGGCGGTGCCTCTGGCGCACGGGCATGAGCTGGTGATGGCTGTGCTCACGCTGTTTCTGGACGTGGCGCGCCCTGAACAGACACGCATGCGTCATCTGTTAAAAGACCTCTCGGCGGCCGATTTTGTTGAGCAACTCGCGTTGCGCATGCCGGTACCCATTACCCCGCTAACAGACTGGCGGCGTGACCAGCCGGTGCTGCAAAGCCCGATCGGTACTTATCCACAGCGCGAGCGCGGGCGAGTCCATGTAGGCGCCGCGCTGGTGCTGGGGCGACTGGATGCCGCGATGCTCAACGGTCTGGCGCAACTGGCCAGCGAGTATGGTAATGGCACCTTGTGCTTTACCCCTTGGCAAAGCGTGTTGCTGCCGGATGTGCGGGCCGAGGATGCGCCGTTACTCACGCAGGACTTGCACGCATTGGGCCTGCTCTGCGAGGCGCAAGATCCGCTGGCGCACCTGATTGCCTGTACCGGCTCCAGCGCCTGTGCCAAGGGGCTGGCGGACACCAAAGCGGATGCACGGCACCTCGCGACGCTGTTGTCACAGCCGCAGACGATTCACCTGACGGGTTGCCAGCGCGCCTGTGCGGCGGCCCATGTGGCGCCGGTCACCTTGCTGGCCGTGGCGCCCGGTCATTACGACCTTTATTTACGCGCACCAGAGCACGCCGGTTTCGGTGTTCTGCGCGAACGCAATCTTACTATTGAAGCGGCGGGTGCTTGGCTTGAAGCCCGCCAACGGAGCAACACCGATGATTGATTACATCCGCGACGGTCAAGAGATCTATCGCAATTCGTTCGCCATTATTCGCGCCGAGGCCAACCTTGAGCACATCCCGGCGGACCTTGAAAAATTGGCCGTTCGGGTGATTCATGCATGCGGGATGGTCGATGCCGTCGAAGACCTGTGCTTCTCACCGGGTGCCGGCAAGGCCGGGCGCGATGCGCTGGCCGCTGGCGCGCCGATTCTGTGTGATGCACGCATGGTGCTGGAGGGGGTGACGCGTACGCGTTTGCCGGCCAACAACGCAGTGATCTGCACCCTCAAAGAAGACGGCGTTGCCGAGATGGCCCGCGAGGCGGGCAACACCCGCTCTGCTGTCGCCCTGGAACTGTGGCGCCCGTACCTGGAAGGCAGTGTGGTGGTGATTGGCAACGCGCCGACCGCGCTGTTTTACCTGCTGGAAATGATCGATGCCGGGGCACCGAAGCCTGCGCTGATCCTTGGTTTCCCGGTGGGCTTTGTCGGTGCCGCCGAATCCAAGGCCATGCTCGCCGCAGACAGCCGTGGCATACCGTTCGTGGTGATGCAGGGCCGTCGTGGCGGCAGCGCGATGGCCGCTGCTGCCGTTAACGCCTTGGCAACGGAGATCGAATAATGGCGCAACCAGGACGTTTGATCGGTTTGGGTGTGGGCCCTGGCGATCCCGAGTTGATTACGGTTAAAGCCTTGCGCTTGCTGCGCGAGTCGCCGGTGGTGGCGTACTTTGTGGCCAAAGGCAAAAAAGGCAACGCGTTCGGCATCATCGAAGCCCACCTGCAAGCGGCGCAAACGCAAATGCCGCTGGTGTACCCGGTGACCACCGAAGTGCTGCCCGAGCCGCTGTCGTATGAGCAGATCATCAGCGACTTCTATGACCAGGCCGCCGAAGAAGTGGCCGAGCACCTGCAGGCTGGCCGTGACGTGGCGGTGATCTGCGAAGGCGACCCGTTTTTCTACGGCTCTTACATGTACCTGCATGATCGCCTGGCTGAGCGTTTTGAAGCCCAGGTAGTGCCGGGCGTGTGCTCGATGCTGGGTGGCGCGTCGGTGCTGGGCGTGCCGTTGGTGTACCGCAACCAGAGCCTGTCGGTGTTGTCGGGCGTGCTGCCCCACGATGATCTCAAGCGTCGCCTGGCCGATGCCGATGCGGCGGTGATCATGAAGTTGGGCCGCAACTTTCATAAAGTGCGCGAAGTACTGGCCGAGCTGGGCCTGGCTGACCGTGCGCTGTACGTTGAGCGCGCGACCATGAGCAATCAGAAAATCGTCCCGCTCAATAACGTAGACCCGATGTCTTCGCCGTATTTCTCGCTGATCATCGTGCCCGGCGAACGGTGGCAAGGATGAGTCGCTCAGACCCGGCCATTGTGATTTTGGGCAATGGCAGCCTGGCCACGGCGCGCCGCATCCAGCAGCTTTATCCACAGGCCGTGATCCATGGCTTGGTGGATCGCGTTGACGGTGCGGATCGTACTTACAGCGATTTTGGCGCCAACCTGCGTCAGTTATATCAGCAGGACACGCCGATTATTGCGCTCTGCGCGGCAGGCATCGTGATCCGCACCCTCGCGCCCTTGTTGCTGGAAAAAGGTGCCGAGCCGCCGGTGCTGGCGGTTGCCGAAGACGCCAGCGCGGTGGTGCCGCTGCTGGGCGGGCTGGGAGGCGTGAATGACTTGGCGCGTACTCTTGCGGCGGGTTTGGGGGTGGCGCCTGCCATCACCACCAGCGGTGAGCTGCGGTTTGGCACCTGCTTGCTGAACCCGCCCAGTGGCTATGCCTTGGGCGATCTTGAGCTGGGCAAACGCTTTGTTTCGGATTTGCTGGCTGGTGAGCCGGTGCGCATTGAAGGCGAGGCGCCCTGGCTGGCACAGGCGCAATTGCCCGAAGACCAGCAAGCGCGCCTGGCGATTCACGTGGGCCATGCCGAGCGTGAGCCGTCTGCCAACGAACTGCTGATCTACCCACGCAGCGTCCTGCTTAAAGTCACGCAGGAAGTGTCGGTGCAGGTTCTGCGCGACGCGTTGCATGAGGCGAAACTGGCCTGGCAATCGCTGGCCTGCGTGGTGGCCGATGACCGGATGATGGCCTGTGCCGGGC
>NZ_WIWK01000164.1:0-9868 GCF_009600165.1 Pseudomonas sp. FSL R10-0399 | reverse complement strand
GCAAGCGCTTGGGCTGGAAGACGCCGTACGAAGTGCATACAGGGGTGAGCGTTGCACTTATGTGTTGAATTCAGGCCCATTGATTTCAATCACTTACAACAATATGCAGTCCCTGATAGACGGTGATGCGCCCCCTAATAGACGGTGGATCAGCCCCTAATGGACGGTGAATGGCCCCCAATAGACGGTCTATCCACAGGAGTACATTCCTGCTTCTACCCTGTCCTTCATTCAAACGGAAAAATGGCGATCTCCGCGCCTTTCGTGTTCTCGAGTACCGTCTATTAGGGACCTTATTTCAGTATTTTCTTATCTGATCGACGCATCATTACAAGCTGCGGCCCACTCAGGCCAACTTCTTCCACCAAGCCGTACTCGGGTAAATCATCTGTTGCGATGACCTTGCGCAGGTTCTCCGAGAACTTTTTGAGCGTCCCGGTGCTGCCGCTACGCGCATATAGAGTTTTAAATGCCCACTTTGCATCGTCTTTACCTGCGGCACGGCGCGCCAATCGGTAGACAAAACGCCCTATTCCCGATTCGATCAGGAAATAATCAGGATGCACTGTCAGAATGTCCGGCTTTGCCCCCGAAGTGACTTCCCGATATATCCAGTTAGGTGCCTCAATCTCGACACTGGCCACCTTGCCGGTGTCGGTACGCGAAATTACGCGATAGTGGCTAATCAATCCCTCGGACTCTACCTCCCGCATGCTGCGCTTACTGTTTCGTGGGGAGCTTTCCCGCACGCTTTTGATAGTCGTACCTTTGAGGCGATCTAGAGCACCCTCGACTTCTTTAAATTGGCGGCTTCCGTCGCCCTTCCGGCAGAATTTCAAAATGTCAGACACGTGCGATTTGAACACACGACACGGCTTCTCACCCTTCCCTTCTCGATAGCGATTCATAGCCTCTGTTAGATAAGAAATCAGCATTAGCACGATGTCATAATCCCAAATTGACGCCATGCCATATGGGCCAGCTGTGACCTCGACGTAACCGTCTGAAAGGTTGTAGCGGCTGATTTCTCCCGCCCGTTTTTTCTGCTTGGATATTCGGAACACAGCCACATCCATCATGCTGCGGCTATCGCGGGCGCTTACTTCGTACCGCGAAGGTACAACGGAATCAGCCTGCCTTTCGTGTTCACGCGGGCAAGGTATCGCCTTTTTAGCTGCAACTGGCGACCTTGGCGTTGGCAGATCCTGGCGTGGAGGCCTCTTTTTTTCTTCGGTACGCAGTCGCTCCTCTATTTCCCTAATCGACTCGCCCGGAAGTGCTGCGGCCTCCAGCTTCTTGCGGTACGCGGCGTGATTTTCTTCGATCCGTGACAACAGACTGCCAACTGGAAGTAGCCCTTGGCCGCCGCTAGTCAAGGGATTGGCCCAGCATATGACGCGATGCATGCCAACAGCTCATCCCGCAATCGAGTTCAGATCCATCTACAACCGGCAGCATAAAACTCAGCACAAGCGGTTCATTCCCGGACACCGCCAGTACATCACTCGCCACGGCTAAACCCCCATTCCTGGGCGAATAGCGTGAGTGCCCGACGATTTGCGCGCGTCAATCCATTCTTCGATTTCAGTCAGATCCCACGCAACGTTCCGACTGGTTAGTGCGATACGGCGCGGGAACTCGCCCCGCTGCTCCATGTTGTAGATGGTGCGCTCAGCAAGCGGGATCATCGCGTGCAATTTCTTGCGGTTGATGAGCGTCTTACTCTTTGGCTTGTTATCCATGAGGTCACTATCCTTCAGAGTTATCAGATGCTTGACAATGCCTTCTAACGCCAGAATCAGGACGCAAAAAAGTTAGAATTTAGTTGTCATCCAGAGCTATCATCGGGCAATGGGAAAATATGAAAAAGCGTCGAGCACATACGATCCGCTTCTGAAAGTGCTGGTTAGAGAAAGCGATACATCGTCTGATCGCATCCGTGCGAAGTTGAGCAACCACTACGAGTGGTGCTTCTGCGAGCTATGCTGGCGATCTACCGAATATGCGATCAGTATGGCGGCGCCAAAGGTCTTCAAGCGTTTAAAACGCGGAAATATCAAAGCAGTGCCGCTAACAGAATCTATTCGTACAGAAGCCAGGAAAAAAACCGATACCTTGGTGGCTCGCTATGAACGAGCATTGAAAGGAGAGTTGGGCAAGTACGAACCCCCGCGCATGCTGGGGAGATACTGCGACATGCAGGAGTTGCGCGGGGACTTTTCGGTCGCAGCATTCCGTGAGCATGTGGAGCGCCGAATGCTAGTTTCTACTTGGGCACGCCACGGCGAATTACTGCGGCCTTCAGCCCTACCTGCCCATCCCGAGGGCGCAGCGAGACCGAGTAAACTCTACTGTGAAGTTCACAATCCGCGGCGTAGCGATGAAGCTCGCCGCGCTTACCAGCGCGACCGGAGGTTCACACTAGAGTATGAGGATTTAATTGAAAAAATCTGGTCCCAAGGAGCTGCCGTCCTCCCTAGGTGGGATATCGAGACATGGGCAGAAGTCAGGAAAAATGCCTATAACCAGCTCCAGGCACTCAAGTCACCAACAAGCTCAATGGATGATTTGTTAAACCAAGGCATTACGAATCAAGCTGAAATCGCCCGCCAACTTGGCGTATCACGCCAAGCAGTTTCTGCCGCCATCAAGCGACGGGGGGGAAAACAGGCAATGAGATAAAAACGACCGAAGCTCTAACTTGATTATCTGCAACCGTCGCCCGAACGGGGCCGTTTGGCTGTCCACTCATCAATCATATCGGCCCAGTCCTGTAACATCGCAGTACGCTGCTCTCGATACTCGGCCTTGTTATAGACAGCCCTAACACCCTTCTGCTCGTGTGCAAGACATTTCTCAATCCAGTCTGAGTTGTAGCCCGCCTCGTGCAGCAGCGTGCTAGCTGTCCGTCTCAAATCATGCGGTCCGAACTTACTCAGCGGCTTCCCTTCTTTCTGCGCGAGCCGATAGCTCAGCGTCAGTACCTGATTGATGGTTGCGGTACTCATTGGCAGATCAGAATCGTACCGGGAAGGAAAGACGTATTCTGAACCACCGGCAAACGTCTTCAACGCAATGAAGAAATCCAGCACCTGCCGAGACAAGAACACCAAATGAGGGTTGCGTCGCTTCATCCGCTCTTTCGGAATGGTCCACAGGGCTTCACTAAAATTGATCTCATCCCAGGTGGCGTTGGTCAGCTCACTTTTTCGAACCATGGTGAGCAACAGCAGTTTAGCCGCCGCTCTCACGGAGGAGGCGGTGCCGATACGGTCCAAGTACTGGTACATCAACGCGATTTCGTCTGGACCCAAAGCGCGGTCACGAGGCTCAAATTTAGCGATGCTCGCAGAACGTACCAGATCGGCCGGGTTCTCGACCTTCTGGCCACGCTCAATCGCCCATCGGAAAACCTGCATTACGATCTCACGGGAGTGCACCGCCGTTGCTGGGGCACCTCGCTCCACGATTGCATCGGTCAGCGCTCGCAGGTCCTCATGGTTGATTTCCACCAGCTTCTGATTACCAAACTTCGGTTTCAGCTCACGCTCATAAACAGAGCGCCGCATATCACGGGTCGAATCAGCCATCTGATACCCGCGTAGCCATTTCTCGGCCCAGGCATCAAACGTTTCTGCTCCCTTGCTACGTGCCTTATCACGGGCTTTCTCCTTTGCAGGTGACTTGTCAGCCGCAACCATCTTTTTGGCTTCACCAAGCCGCTCTCGCGCTTCTGCAAGCGTGATTCCACCTACACCATAGCGACCAAACGTGATCGTCTCCTGTCGTCCATTGATGGAGTAGTTGTAGCGAAACGAGATTGCGCCCGCAGCCGTGACAGCTACGTAAAGTCCATCACGGTCGTTCACTTTGTAGAGTTTTTCTTTCGGTTTGAGATTACGTAGCTTGGTATCGGTCAGCATGAGGCTCACGAATTCCGTTCAAAAAATACCATGCTCAGAAACACACCCAAAACCGCGAGAAAACCCAATAAAACCGGGTGGATTATGAGTCTTGATACCATGCCCTTACCCACAAAGGCGACATGGTATCGAACACCGAGCATGGCATTTGGCTTAGTCAATGCCCCGTACCATGCCATATAAACACGGTGCTTGGCGATGCACAAAGCTGCCAGCACTTGCCAGACCCAAAAAACCAAAAGCCCGCAATTACGCGGGCTTCAGGGTGTTTCTTGCTAGTTGGTGCCGGTCAGTGCCGGACGTCCAATCATTCCCACTCAATCGTTGCCGGTGGCTTGCTCGATACGTCGTAGGTGACGCGCGAGATGCCTTCGATTTCGTTGATGATGCGACCGCTCACGGTTTCGAGCAGTTCGTAAGGCAGGTGAGCCCAACGCGCGGTCATGAAGTCGATGGTTTCGACGGCACGCAGGGCAACTACCCAGGCGTAACGACGGCCATCGCCTACAACGCCAACCGATTTAACCGGCTGGAACACAACGAAGGCTTGGCTGACTTTGTGGTACCAGTCGGCTTTGCGTAGTTCTTCGATGAAGATGTGGTCAGCACGACGCAGCAGGTCGGCGTATTCCTTTTTCACTTCACCCAAGATACGCACGCCCAGGCCCGGGCCCGGGAATGGGTGGCGGTAGACCATGTCGTACGGCAGGCCGAGTTCCAGGCCAAGACGGCGGACTTCGTCTTTGAACAGCTCACGCAGGGGTTCTACCAGCTTGAGGTTCATTTCTTCCGGCAAGCCACCTACGTTGTGGTGCGACTTGATGACGTGGGCTTTGCCGCTTTTAGCGCCAGCCGACTCGATCACGTCCGGGTAGATGGTGCCCTGCGCCAGGTACTTGATGTTGTCCAGTTTGTTGGACTCGGCATCGAATACGTCGATGAAGGTGCGACCGATGATTTTGCGCTTTTTCTCCGGGTCGTTTTCGCCAGCCAGGTTGTTCAGGAACTGGTCGGCAGCGTTGGCACGGATCACTTTAACGCCCATGTTCTCTGCGAACATGGCCATCACCTGGTCACCTTCGTGCAGGCGCAGCAGGCCGTTGTCGACGAAGACGCAGGTCAGTTGGTCGCCGATAGCCTTGTGCAGCAACGCTGCTACTACCGAGGAGTCAACACCGCCGGACAAGCCCAGCAGGACGTTGTCGGTGCCAACCTGGGCACGGATGGTGGCGATGGCGTCTTCCGCGATTTTCGACGGCGTCCACAGCGCATCACAGCCGCAGATGTCGAGGATGAAGCGCGACAGGATGCGACCGCCCTGCTTGGTGTGGGTCACTTCCGGGTGGAACTGCACGCCGTAGTAAGCACGCTCGTCGTTGAACATGCCGGCAATCGGGCAGCTCGGGGTGCTGGCCAGAACGTGGAAGTCGGATGGCATTTTGGTGACCTTGTCACCGTGGCTCATCCACACGTCCAGACCGAACAGGCCGTCAGCGTCGATGTGGTCTTCGATGCCGTCGAGCAGGCGGCTTTTGCCGACCACGTCTACGCGGGCATAACCGAATTCACGCAGCTCGGAACCTTCAACCTTGCCACCCAGCTGTTCAGCCATGGTCTGCATGCCGTAGCAGATACCGAAAACCGGCACGCCGAGGTCAAATACCGCTTGCGGTGCACGCGGGCTGTTGGCTTCGTGTACAGACTCCGGGCCACCGGCCAGGATGATGCCTTTAGGGGCAAATTCGCGGATCGCTGCGTCGTCCATGTCGAACGGGTGCAGTTCGCAGTAAACACCGATTTCACGAACGCGACGGGCGATCAACTGGGTGTACTGAGAACCGAAGTCCAGAATCAGGATGCGGTGAGCGTGAATGTCGAGGGACATGACTAAATCTCGATAAATTTCAGAAACGACACGGGGCTGAATCAAACAGCCCCGGTGATTTAATTCGTATCGCACCCGGGTTGGAGCCCGGATGCGAACACTATCAACCTACGCGATAGTTAGGTGCTTCTTTGGTGATCTGCACGTCGTGGACGTGGGATTCAGCCATGCCAGCGCCGGTGATGCGCACAAACTCAGGCTTGGTACGCATTTGCTCGATGTCGGCGCTGCCGGTGTAACCCATCGAGGAACGCAGACCGCCCATCAGTTGGTGAATGATCGCGGTGAGCGACCCTTTGTACGGAACACGACCTTCGATGCCTTCCGGCACCAGCTTCTCGGCACCCGCGGAGGAGTCCTGGAAGTAACGGTCGGAAGAACCCTGGGACTGCGACATCGCACCCAGCGAACCCATGCCGCGGTAAGCCTTGTACGAACGGCCCTGGAACAGTTCGATTTCGCCTGGTGCTTCTTCAGTACCGGCAAACATCGAACCCATCATGACGCAGGAAGCACCGGCCACGATGGCCTTGGACAGGTCACCCGAGAAACGGATGCCGCCGTCGGCGATCAACGGTACGCCCGAGCCTTCAAGGGCTGCGGCCACGTTGGCAATCGCGCTGATTTGCGGAACGCCAACACCGGCTACGATACGGGTGGTGCAGATCGAGCCTGGGCCGATACCGACTTTAACGGCGTCAGCGCCAGCTTCTGCCAGAGCCAAAGCCGCAGCGCCAGTGGCGATGTTGCCGCCAATGACCTGTACCTCAGGGAAGTTCTGCTTGACCCAACGCACGCGGTCGATCACGCCTTTGGAGTGACCGTGGGCGGTGTCGACTACCACCACGTCAACACCTGCAGCCACCAGGGCTGTAACGCGATCTTCGGTGTCTTTGCCAGTACCGACAGCAGCGCCTACGCGCAGACGACCTTGGTCATCCTTGCTGGCCAGCGGGTATGCCTTGGCTTTTTCGATGTCGTTGACGGTCATCATGCCTTTGAGGGCAAAGCTGTCGTCGACGATCAGCACGCGCTCGATGCGGTGCTTGTGCAGCAGTTCACGGGCTTCGTCCTTGTCGGCGCCTTCCTTGACCGTGACCAGACGCTCTTTAGGCGTCATCACTTCACGAACGGTGGCTTCCAGACGGCTTTCGAAGCGCACGTCACGGGAGGTCACGATGCCGACCAGGTCGCCATTGTGCAGTACCGGAACGCCAGAGATATTGTGCTGGCGGGTCAATTCGAACAGTTCACGCACCGTGGCGTCAGCTTCGATAGTGATGGGTTCTTTAACCACACCGGCTTCGTAGCGTTTGACCTTGCGCACTTCGTGAGCTTGCTGCTCGATGGTCATGTTCTTGTGGATGATGCCGATGCCGCCTTCCTGAGCCATGGCGATTGCCAGACGGGCTTCAGTGACGGTGTCCATTGCGGCGGAGACCAGCGGAATATTCAGTTCAATGCCACGGGTCAAACGAGTCTTTAGACTGACTTCGTTCGGAAGAACCTCGGAATAACCGGGAACGAGAAGGATGTCATCGAAGGTGAGTGCTTCTTGGCTGATACGCAGCATCGCTGGGGCTCCCGAGCGGGAAAATGGAAGCGCGCCATTGTACTCAAAACACCTGTGACTCTCAACGGAAACCTTTAGAGAGTTTTGCGCTAAAAGCCATGATTTATTGACCCACGAGGCAGAAAAAGCCCTTACAACTCGACTTTGACCCACGCCACCGGCTGATCCAGCCAGTCGGCAAACTCGTCGAGGAAGCTTTGCTTGAACCCCGCCTCGGCCCAGTTATTGAAAATAAACCCCAGGTTGGAGAAGCCGCACGGCTGCAAAAACAGGAAGCCGTTGATGTCGTCTTCATGGCCACACAGAGGGCAAACAAAGTTGTCCGTGTGCCCTGGCATCCATTCTTCGAGGCTGTCGAACAGCGCCTCGCCGACTTCCTTGCGGCACTCGGCGCAGCCTGCTTCTTCCAGAAAACCTTTGACCGGCGTGTAGATGCAACGCTTGGTGATGATCTCCAAACCGTTGATCGGGTGGCCGAACGGCAGCGCTTCAGGGTGCAGCACCACGCTGGCCGCCCCCGGCGCGATGGCATAGGCCATGGCGCTACCATTGCGCCCGCACGTACTGAGCTCTTCTTCAATGATGTTCTTGCGCACCAGCCAGCGCACGATCGCACGGGCACGCGGCTCGTGGACCGGCAAGGTGGAGATTTTAGGAACAATGATGCTTTGCGAATTCATGGGTACGGCACATATAAGAAAAAAGAAATCTATCACCCGTGGGAGCGGGCTTGCTCGCGATGGAATCTGCGCGGTGGGTCTGGCTAACCGAGTTGCCTACATCGCGAGCAAGCCCGCTCCCACAAGGTGTCGGAAAGGATAATTCTGTGGTCAAGCGCTCAAGTAGCGCGCAATCAGTGCAACGCCGCTGGCCAGCACCAGCCAGGTCACCAGCCGGACAAACGCCTCGCGGGACAATTTGATCGCCAGTTTACGCCCTATCCACAGCCCCAGCGCCATGGCCGGTAACAGAAAGGCGGCCAACCATAACAACTCGCCGTCGGTGTACACGCCCGCGATCACGAATAAGCTCAAACGCACCACGGTGCTGCAACTGATCAACGCACTTTGCGTGGCCCGCGCTGCGTCCTTGGTCAGCCGTGCATTCAGGTACAGCGCGTATAAAAAACCGCCGCTGCCAAATAGCGCACCGAATAACCCGCCTATGACCCCGGTCGGCACCGCCCACCCCGCCGCCACTTGGCTGGGCCGCACTTTTACCGCCAGGCTGTACACCGCATAAGCGCTGACAAACACGCCCATCAACAGCAGCAACAGGTCGGATTGCAGGTTGAGCAAAAACACCACGCCGATGATGCAACCCACGGCCATGCACGGTAGCAAGCGCAGCAACTCCGGACGAGCCACGTCACGACGGGCGGGCAACCAGTTGCCAAAGGCGGCGACAAAATCCAGCAGCACCAGCAGCGGGATGATCTTCGACAGCGGCAGGCACAGAATCAAAATGGGCCCGGCCACCAGTGCCGTACCAAACCCCGCCACACCAAACACGATGTAAGCCAGCGCTACGGCCAGCTCAATCAACACCCACTCACCGCCGGTAAAAGGCAAATCCATTGCTGCGCTTCCTTATTTTTGGAGCGCGGACTTTAACCAGCAGGTGCAGTCAAAACAATCCGCCCTTATGATGGCCGGCATGATTAAAGATCCCTTTGCACGACTCAATCTCGACCGGGAAGTCCTGACCGTCAGCCAGCTCAACGGCCGCGCGCGGGTCTTGCTCGAAGACGTGTTCAGCAATATCTGGGTCGAGGGCGAAATCTCCAACCTCGCCCGCCCGGCGTCTGGGCACATTTACTTCACCCTTAAAGACAGCGGTGCCCAAGTGCGCTGCGCGTTGTTTCGCAACAACGCCGCACGGGTACGCCAGGCGCTGAAAGATGGCCTGGCGGTCAAAGTGCGCGGCAAGGTCTCGCTGTTTGAGGGGCGCGGCGATTACCAGTTGATCCTCGATACCGTCGAGCCTGCCGGTGATGGCGCATTGCGCCTGGCCTTTGATGCCCTTAAAGAAAAACTCAGCGCCGAAGGCATGTTCAGTGCCGAGCGCAAAGTCCCGCTGCCGGCTCACCCACAGCGCATTGGCATCATCAGTTCGCCAACCGGGGCGGTGATCCGCGACATCATCAGCGTGTTCCGTCGCCGTGCGCCGCAGGTTGAACTGACCTTGATCCCCACTGCCGTGCAGGGCCGCGAAGCCACCGCGCAAATTGTCCGGGCGCTAAAGCTGGCCGATGCGCGGGGCTTTGACGCCTTGATTCTGGCCCGGGGCGGCGGCTCGCTCGAAGACCTCTGGTGCTTTAACGAAGAAGCCGTTGCGCGGGCGGTGGACGCCTGTGTGACGCCGATCGTCAGTGCCATCGGGCACGAAACCGATGTGTCGATCAGTGACTTTGTTGCCGACGTGCGGGCGCCGACGCCGTCTGCTGCGGCCGAATTGCTGGCGCCGGACGCCAGCGACCTGCAACGC
>NZ_WIWK01000163.1:0-9925 GCF_009600165.1 Pseudomonas sp. FSL R10-0399 | reverse complement strand
CTGCGTTCGGCCAGCGTGGTTTAACGGGGCCTCTAAGATCAAGATCAAAAGCCAGATCAAGATCAAAAGATCGCGAGCAAGCTCGCTCCTACAGGGCCTTTAGAATCAATCACTTATTTTGTGTTTGATAGGAGCGAGCTTGCCTCGCGATCTTTTAAACCCTCAAAAGACCGCGAGACAAGCCGTGCTGCTTTAGAACCCTACGCTGGCCTGCACGAAGAACGTGCGCGGCTCACCCACGTAGATACCCGAGTTGTTGTCGCTGGAACGGGTGTAGTACTCCTGGTTGAACAGGTTTTTGATGCCCGCGCCCACTTTCAGGTTCGACGCTTCAGGGCCAAAGTCGTAACCGACACGGGTGCTCCAGGTGGCGTAACCCGGAATATCGCCGTACTGGCCGTCCGGCGTCGGGTCGGTGATGTAAACCCCACCAGTGCCCGGTGCATGCTGTTGCGACTGGGCAAACATGTCGAGGTTGTAGCTCCAGCGGTTGACCACGTAGCGGGCGCCCAGGTTGAGCACTTGGCGCGAGTACAACGGCAGGTCACGGCCTTTGAAGTTGGCGATGTCACCCTCGGAGGTGGCTTTGGTGTAGGTGAAACCGGCGTTCACCGACAGGCCGTCAAGGGCCGGGTTAAGCGTCGACATGTCGTAATGAACCGACGTTTCGATACCCTGGTGCTTGGTCGCGCCGAGGTTGGTCCAGCCCACGTCGTTGCTCACGTATTGCAGCTCGTCAGCAAAGTCGATGTAGAACAGCGTGACTTCGCCGCCCCACACGCCATTGTCATAACGGGTACCGATTTCATAGGTCTTGGCCTTCTCAGGCTTCAGGCCCGCGGCGGTCTGGTCGCCCTGGCCGCCCTGCCCCAACTGGAAGTACTGCAAGCTGCCAAACGAGGTTTCGTAGTTGGCGAACAGTTTCCAGGCATCGGAGAGGTGGTACATCACGCTCAGGGCCGGCAACGCTTCGTTGCTGTCGATGCTGCGGTTTTTTTCCGGGACCGGCACGCCTTTGTTGTCCAGCACCGAGTGGTCCTGCCAGTTGGTGCTGATGCGCTCGAAGCGAATGCCCGGGGTAATGGTCCACTTGCCGACATCGATCTTGTCATCGATGTAGAACGAGTTGGCTTCGGTACCGCCGGTACGGTCCTGATAAATATGGCCGTCAGCCCCTGGACGGGCTACAGGCACCTTATTGACCAGTTGCAGTTGGCTGGCTTCTTCCTGCATGGCTTCTTTCAAGTAGCGATAGCCAATGCCCACTTCCTGGGTAACCTCACCCAGGGTGAAGACGTGCGACACCCGTGGCTCGATGCCGAAGGTGTGGTAGCTACGCGGGTATGACGCCAGGGTTTGCAGGTTGCGCGCAGCAATGTTGCTGCCACGGAAGCTGTCGGTGTAGTAGGTCAGGACTTCAAACTGGGTCTGATCATCAATCTGCCGCAGGTATTTGAAGGACACGTCCTTGCGGCGCCCGGTGAAGTTGTCCCAGTCGCGTACGGACTGGTACGGGTCAGCATCGAACTGCTTCTGCGTCAGGCCGCCGGGCATGTCGGCGGTGGCATCGTAGTAGTGGAAGTTAAGGCTGAAATCGTCTTGATCGGTCGGCGCCCAATGGGTTTTCAGCAACACGTCGTCGATGTCGTTGTTGTTATTGCTCGCCCGGTAGCCATCACCTTTGACACCGGAATAGAGCAATGCAGCACCGATACCGTTTTCGGCCGTGCCGCCCAGAAAGGCCGATTCCAGGTGCTTCCAGCCGCCACGCTCGGAGGTTTCCAGAGTGGTGCCGACTTCGCCCTGGAAGGTTTCCGGGATGGCGCGGGTCACAAAGTTGATCACGCCGCCCACGTTCTGTGGTCCATAGCGCACCGAACCGGCACCGCGGACCACGTCAATGCTGTCGAGGTTGCCCGAGGAAATCGGCGCCATCGACAGTTGCGGCTGGCCGTACGGGGCAAACGCTGCCGGTACGCCGTCAATCAATACGGTCGAACGGGGCGACAGACGCGAGGTCAAGCCACGCACGCCGACGTTCAAGGAGATATCGCTGCCGCCGGTGCCGTTGGATTCCTGTACCTGCACACCGGGAATGGTCTTGAGCACGTCGCCGACGGTCATTGCGCCCTGCTCGACCATCGCCTCGCGGCGCACCACTGTTCGCGCACCGGGGTGGTTCTGCACCACTTGGGCGTTGGCATCGCCCAGCCAGTTACCCACCACTTTCACGTCAACCGGCCCCAGTTCCAGCGGGCCGGAAGCGTCGGAAGCGCTCACGGTGGCCGCCGGGGTCAGGGTCACGGCGTCGCCATCAAGCTGGTAGTTCAAGCCGCTGCCTTGCAGCAGTTCACGCAGCGCTTGCTCGGGTGACAGGTTGCCGTTGACCGCAGGCGCCTGCTTGCCGGCCACCAGTTGCGGACTGAAAAACACCTGCAACGAGGTTTGCTGTGCCAACTGGCTCAACGCGGCACCCAGCGGCTGGGCCTGGATATGGATGGCGCTGGCAACGGCTTCGCCGGCAAACGCAGCGGGCATCGCCGCACTGACCGCGAGGGCCAGCGCCAGTGGCAACAAGCGCGATCGTGCGCTGGACGATGGAGCTTTCAAAGATGATTTAAGCGAGGAAAACCGCACACAAGGATGGTTGTTTTTCACGTCGAGTCTTGCCCAGTTGATCGCATTTGATTGCGCTTGTTAATGCAAACCAGTTGCAGTTGATCAAGAAGACGAAGAACTCGAAAAAAACCTGAATCCGATCTGAAATTATTTTGCCGAGATGATTTCCTGGCTGCCATCGTCACGGGTTTTGATCGCCACCGGCAGGATGCGCGGCAAGGCGCTGAGCAAGGCGTCGGTGTCGTTGGTCTTGAACACGCTGGTCAGGCGCAACTGCCCCAGCGCTGGCGTACTGACGTGCAGCGGCGTGTCCCGATAGCGCGACACTTCGGCGGCAACCTCAGCCAGGCTGGCGTTATTGAACACCAGTTGCCCTTTGCGCCAGGCCGTCAGTGCTTCGGTATTCACTGGTTGTACGGCCGCCACCTGCCCTTGGGCATTGACCACCGTGCCCAGTCCCGCCGTCAGGTTAACCCGCGATCCGGGTTCGTTACCCTGCACCCGCACAGTGCCCGACTCCACGGCGACTTGCGCCTGGCCGTCCTCGTGGCGCACATCAAAACGGGTGCCGGTGACGGTCACCTGGCCAGGGCCTGCGAGCACTACAAAAGGCCGATCCGTGTCGTGAGCCACGTTGAACATCGCCTCGCCCTGCTTGAGCACCACCGTGCGTTGCTGGCGTTCAAAACTGACCAACAACTGGCTGCGGCTGTTTAGCTCGATGGCCGAGCCATCCGGCAAGGTCACAGTGCGGCGCTCGCCTGCCGTGGTGGCAAAGCTGCCCTGGTAATTGCCCATAGACTGCAACTGCGTCCACACCAATGCGCCGCCCGCCATTGCCAGCACGCTGGCCGCCAGACCAAAACCCAGTACAGAACGGCGCTTGATCGGCTTGACCGGCACCTCGCAGAGGGCCTGCAGGCGCTCCTTGGGCAGCAAATCTGCTGCCGACCAGAGGTTGACCAGCCATTGGTATTCCGTTTCATGGCTCGGATGGCGGGCACGCCAGGCCTCGAATTCTGCCTGATCCCCGGCATTCAAGGCCTGCGCCTGCACACGGGCAAACCAGGTTGCGGCAGCGTCACGCACACTGGCGATGTCGTGGGTACCGTCACGCGTATCCATCATTGAGCCTCCACCCGTTCACGCAGATGTCGCAGGGTGCGGATCATATATTTTTCCACCATGTTCTTGGACAGTCCCAGGCGCTCGGCGATCTCGGCTTGAGTCAGGCCTTCGATCTTCTGCCAGACAAACACCTTCCTGCAGTTCAGCGGGAGCTCTTGCAGGGCTTTTTCAACAGACTCAGCCAACTGGATAGCACGCATGTACTGCTCCGGGTCGCCCGTCTCGGACGAACTTGGGGGAACGGCTGCCTGCTCCTTGGCGTCACGTAACTCTTCACGGCGAAAACCATCGACAGCGATATTACGCGCCATTTGATGCAAATAGGCACGCGGCTGCTCGACGGCCTCCGAAGTGGATTCGAGCACGCGTACAAAAGTGTCATGGGCCAAGTCTTGCGCCTGCTGGCGATTACGCAAGCGACGCGTCCAGGTACCGATCAACTCTTCGTAATGTTCAAAAAAGCCCGCTCGGCGGGGCACTTTGTGAGTCATCGCACTGGACTGAATAGGTGGGGCGTGAATAGTAATGCTTCCTATTAATCCCAGCAATCATTGCGCTGACGGAAGGTTGCCTGGCTCACACCTCTGCCAACGCGCGCAAACGCCGCTCGACCTGATGGCCACGGGCAAAGCCGAACCAGCGGGCCGTGAGCACGCCGACCAGGCCCATCACCCCACAGAACAGCACGCACACCCACGGGCTCCACGGCATCAGGGCAATCAGCAACAACGGCGTGATACTGGCCCAAAGCGCGTAAGCGATGTTGTAGGTAAACGAGATGCCCGACACGCGAATCTCTGCCGGGAACAAACCGACCATCACTGACGGCACCACGCCAACGATCCCGCAGGTCAAACCGGCCAGGGCGTAAGCCAGCCCCGGCAAGCCCCATTGCCCGACCAGGCTGGCGTAGAGCACGCCAATCCCCAGCGGCAATAGCACGCTGTACAGCACGATGCTGCGCCAGACGCCGATGCGGTCAACGATCAGGCCTGCCAACACACAGCCAATGTTCAAAAACACGATGCCTACGCTGCTCAAGGCAAACGTGTGGCTGGCGGTCATGCCGAACTGCTGTTGCATTACGGTGGGGGTAATGACGACAAACACCACCACGGCGCTGGTCAGTACGCAGGTCAGCAACGCGGCGGGCAGCAATGACGGGCGAAAATCCCGCAATACTGTGCGCAAAGGTAGCTCTACCCTGCCCTCACGGCGCTCGCGCAAGGCCAGAAACACCGGGGTTTCGCTCAGCCAGCGACGCAGCCACACACCGATCACGCCAAACACGCCACCCAGCAAAAACGGAAAGCGCCAGGCGTAATCAAGGATCTCGGCCGGGGTAAACAGTTGCGCCAGCAACGTCGCCGTCAGGGCGCCGATCAAGTAACCGAAGGTCAGACCGGCCTGTAAAAAGCCCAAGGCATAGCCGCGACGCCCGGCAGGCGCGTGTTCGGCAACAAATACCCAGGCACTGGGCACCTCACCACCGACTGCGGCGCCCTGAAAAATCCGCAACGCCAACAGCAAGAGCGGCGCGAAATAGCCAATATCGGCATACGTCGGCATGATCCCGATCAGCAGACACGGCAGGGCCATCATCAGGATGCTCAGGCTGAACACCCGCTTGCGCCCCAGATGATCGGCAAAATGCGCCATCAAGATGCCACCCAATGGGCGGGCCAGATAGCCGGTCACAAAAATCCCGAAACTTTGCAGCAAGCGCAGCCATTCCGGCATATCGGGCGGGAAAAACAGCTGGCTGAGGGTCAGGGCGAAAAATACAAAAATGATGAAATCATAGATTTCCAGCGCCCCGCCCAGGGCCGCCAGCCCCAGAGTTCTATAGTCGGAGCGCGAAAAACGCGTCGT
Organism: Pseudomonas sp. FSL R10-0399; assembly: GCF_009600165.1. Taxonomy (NCBI): domain Bacteria; kingdom Pseudomonadati; phylum Pseudomonadota; class Gammaproteobacteria; order Pseudomonadales; family Pseudomonadaceae; genus Pseudomonas; species Pseudomonas sp. FSL R10-0399. The sequence goes on along the minus strand of NZ_WIWK01000163.1, from coordinate 4,306 downwards.
GACAGCTTGAGTATCGGCAGACATAAATACGCTCAAAGTGAACTGGACACGCCTATGCTGGCGCTTGATTCGAGGGCCGAGCATAACAAATCCCTGCGCAGCCACGCAGATACGAACGCTGCAGCCCGTCATGCTGAATGTCGTAGGAGCGAGCTTGCCTCGCGATCTTTAAGATCAAAAGATCGCGAGGCAAGCTCGCTCCTACAACGTGGAGGGGTAGTAAAAAGACCCTATCGCGAGACAAGCTCGTACTTCGGATTCGGGATGCGCCTCAAATCCTTGGCCCGAGCCTGTCTCGCGATAGGGTCTCGATTTATTAGCCCTGCCAGCCTCCGCCCAGCGCGCCATACAGGTCGACCAGCGACAGTGAGACCTGGGCGGTGCTGTCGACCAGCGCTGCCTGGTTGGCCAGTAGAGCGTTTTGCACGGTCAGCACGTTGAGAAAGTCCACGGTGCCCTGGGTGTACTGCTGGTGAACGCTGTCCAGTGCCCGCTGGTTGTGTGCGACCGCCTGCAGCAGGCTGTCACGGCGGCGCTGGTTGGCCTGGTACGCCACCAGCGCGTCGTCCACTTCGTGCCAGGCACGCAGCACGGTTTTCTGAAAGCCAATACCGGCTTCCTGCTGGCGGCCTTCTTGTAATTGCAGCGCGCCTTTCAGGCGTCCACCCTCGAACAAGGGCACGCTCAGCCCCGGGCCAAAGGCAAAGCTGCGCGAGCCCCAACTGCCCAGGTCCGACAGTTGCAACGCCTGAAACCCCATACTCCCGGACAAGGTAATGCGCGGGTAAAAGTCCGCCTCGGCGACGCCAATCGCGGCCGTGGCTGCATGCAGTTGGGCCTGCGCGCGGCGAATGTCCGGACGTCGTTCTGCCAGTTCGCTGGGCAAGCCGATCGGTACGGTCGCGGCATAGGACGGTACGTTACCAGGCGTGCTCAATTGCGCCTGCAAGGCTCTTGGCTCGCGCGCCAGCAACAGGCTCAGGGCGTTGATCAATTGCGCGCTGTGCTGTTGCAACGGTGCCAGACGCGCCTGGATTTCTGCGACTTGGGCGGCCGCTTCAGAAACTTCCAGGTCTGTGACCACGCCTTCCTTGAGTTGCAACCGGGTCAGTTCCAGGCTGCGTTGGGCGATGTGCAGGTTCTGCTCGACCACCGCCAGCCCTTGCTGGGTGCTGCGCAGCTCAATGTAATCCTGGGCGGTCTGCACAATCACCAGCAGTTGCACGGCATGGCGGTCTTCTTCAGCCATTTGCACCGACGCATCTGCTACCTCCACCGAGCGCTTCACGCGGCCCCACAAATCGGCTTCCCAACTGATGCCGAGCCCGCCGTTCCACAGGTTAAACGCCTGCTTGCCCGCTTTACCCGACGGGTCATTCAAGCCTCGCTGGCTATTGCGACTGCGGCTGTAGCCCGCCGAACCGTCTACCGCCGGCAGCGTGTCGGCGGCGACCTGACGGCGCATGGCCCGGCTTTGCTCAAGGCGGCTGGCGGCCATTTGCAGGTCAAAGTTGCGCGTCTGGGCTTCACGTACCAACGCCGATAACTGCGCGTCGCCAAAACTGTCCCACCAGCGCATGTCCACCGGCAACTCAGCCGTGCCGCTGTGCCCGGACTGGCTTGGCGCATTCGCCCAATGCGCGGCCAACGGTGTCTCGGGCGTCCTGAAATCAGGGCCCATCACACAACCGCCAAGGCTCAGCAGGCTGTAACAGGTGACGGCGCAGGTCATTATTTTGCTGTTCATCGTGCGCTGACCTGCTGCCCGGAGGTGCTGGCGGTGTCGACAGATGCATCCACCGACATGCCCAGACGCAGTTGCTGGATCAACGGCTGGTCTGAGTCCAGGGTGATTTTGACCGGGATGCGCTGCACCACCTTGGTGAAGTTGCCGGTGGCGTTATCCGGCGCGATGGCCGAGAACGTCACCCCCGTGGCCGGGGCAATACTGTCGACGGTGCCGTGCAGTTGCTCGCCGGGGAAGGTATCGACCGTGACCATCACCCGCTGCCCCGGGCTCATGTGCGTCAGTTGATGCTCAAGAAAGTTCGCCACCACGTAGGCCTTGGCCACCGGCACCACGGCGAGCAAGGTGTCGCCAGATTTGACGTAAGCACCTTTGCGCACGCTGCGGCGCCCGACCACGCCGTCAAACGGCGCCACCAACTGGGTGTATGACAACTCCAGTTCTGCCCGTGCCTGCAACGCTTGTGCATGCTGCACTGAGGCCTCAGCGGCAGTGTGTTGCGCGGCCAGCACTCTTGTTTGCTGGCGGGCGGCTTCCAGTGCCGCGCGGTGTTGCGCCAATTGTGCTCGGGCTGTCTGTGAACGGTTCTTCGCCTGCTGCGAGTTTTGCAGAGTGCCTGCACCCTGCCCGGCCAAGTGCTCATAGCGTTGTAATTCGTGCTCGGCGAACTCCACCTGGGCGAGGTCGGCATCGACCGTGGCCTTGGCCTCCTCAATCAGCGAACGCTGGCGCTCAAGCATCGCCTGGGCATTCATCTGCTGGGCCTGGGCCGTGGCCACCATGGCCTGGGCGGCCATCACGCTGGCTTGGTAATCCTGCGCATCGATGCGCGCCAGCAACTGCCCGGCTTTGACCGGTTGGTTGTCCTCGACCAGCACTTCATCAATAAAACCCGCGACTTTCGGCGCGATCAAGGTGAAGTCGGCACTCACATATGCATCATTGGTACTTTGCTCCGGACCGCTGGCAAACACCACGCGCCACAACCCGTACAGCACCGCCAGCGCCATTACCCCTGCACCCGCCATCAGCAAAGGCTTGCGCCCGTTTGTTGTACTCATTTAACTGCTCCCGCCACTGTGCCCGGCGGATAAATCCGCGTCGGGCCAAAAGGAATAATGACAACCAATAAAATCGCGACACCGGCCATGCACAGGTACAAATCCGACGAGGTCAGTACCATCGCCTGCTGGTGCACCCGGTGCGCCAGATCGACCCCGGCAGACACCAGCGGCGAGTTGCCCAGGCGATCGACCAGGCTCATCGAGTGGAAGTGCTCACGGTTGACTGTCAGCACTTGCAACACGCTGCCCGCCGCCACCGCCGAGAAGCCTTTAACCGTGTTGAACCAGGCCGAAGCGAATGGTCCGTCAGCCGGATTGAGGCCACCCGTGGCCAGCATCAGCAAAGGGATCACCGCCATCGGCTGAGCGATGATTTGAATCGCCTGCAAGGCGTAAAAGTTCTCGCGGCTCCACACCGAGGTCACCTGCGAACCCAGTGCACAGGCCAACGCCAGCAAGCCCAGACCGATGGCCAGCACCCAGCGGCAATCAACCCGGCGCAGGTTGCACAGGGCGACCACCAGCGGCAGCGCAATCAACTGCGGCAAGGCCACCATCAGCATCACCGGCGCGGTTTCCAGCGGGCGATAGCCCTGAATCTCCGCCAGGTAGCTGGACGGGATCTTGATCACCGCCAACAGCACAAACAGCACCCCGGCCAAGGTCAGCAAAGCGCTGGAGAGGTTGCGGTTCTTCAGTAACTGCAATTTGAAGAACGGCAGCGGGTGCGACCATTCGTTGATGAAAAACAGCACCAGCAAAGCCAGCCCGCCGACGATAAAGATCCGGATCATTTCGGACTCGAACCAGTTCAGCCGCTGGCCAAGCTCAAGGCCCAGCACCAACATGATCAAACCGGGCAAGCCGAGCAGCAGCCCGCGCCAGTCAAACTGCTTGAAACGCTCCAGCCGCAGCGGGTCTTGCGGCAAACCCCAGGCCACACAAGCCATGGCCAGGAAGCTGAGGGGAATGACTTGCCAGAACGCCCACTGCCAACCGGCGTATTCCACCCACCAGGCCGACAACGGCGTACCAAAGCTGGGGCCAAAGGTGGCAGTCAGCGCATAACTGCCCAACCCGTACAGGCGGATGTGCGGCGGCAAAAAACGCAACGCCACCGACATCAACATGGGCGGCAACGCGCCTCCGGCAAACCCTTGCAAGGTCCGCAGCAACATCAACACAGAAACGTTGGGGGCGAAGGGACACAAGATACCCAGCAGCAAAAACGCGCCTATCGCACACAAGGTAAAGCGGCGCAGCGAGAACGTCGCCGCACACCACGGCGCGAAGGCCATGGCACTGATCGACGTGGCCGAATACACCGCCAGCAACCAGGTGCTTTCGTCATAACCGATGCCCATGGCGCCGCGTATGTCCGGCATCGCCACTTTGGTCACGTTCTCGTTAAAACCCGAGACCAGCACCGCCAGCAGTACCCCCACCAGCCCGGTAAAAATCCGCAGGCCAAACGCGGCACTGGCCGGTGGCGCTG
>NZ_WIWK01000162.1:0-9963 GCF_009600165.1 Pseudomonas sp. FSL R10-0399 | reverse complement strand
GAGAGCCTGGATTCTACCGGTGGCTGGCTCTCTGCCTCTCGTTTCAAGCGTTGCGCTTATTCTATGAATTCAGGAGGCAAAAAAAGCATGGGAAAAGGATCAGCCAGTTGACACCTCGTTAGTAGGAGCCCCACAACTTCCGCACGTCAGACAATGTATTTCATTTATGATAGGACTCTCTTCGTTCCTCATCTTGGGCTCCCTTTGGATGCCACATAAAGAGACGGGCCTTGCTGGGAACGAATGGTGGATGCTGGTGCTAATCCCAATCGCCGTGGCCGGCTTCTGGTACGCAAGAAAAATCCAGAAGACGTACCACAAGGCTTTCATGGAGTGGAGGCAAGCTCAGAGCCGCAAGAGCGCATAGACCTTCATTCGGAATAGGTGGATGCGGGCACACTCCCCCGCATCCTGTCTTTGGATTTGACGAATTCACTTCACCTGCCCCCTCGCCGCAATGACACACCTCTTTACGCTTGAAGATGAGCCATCCCAACAAAGGAGGCTCCACCATGAAGCACCTGCTTAAAAGCATCACCAACGGCAGCACCATGCTCAATGGCTATAGCTATGACCGCGCAACCTTCCGTGCAGGCCATGTCTGGACCCGCAGCATGATTTCTGGCGCAATCAGCGCTAGCCTGACATGCATCGGCGTCTACAGCGGTGTCCTGGCTATGGACGCACAGTTCGCTGCCAGCTTCGGTGATCAGGCACTCAATTTCAAAATGGCTGCTGGAGCAGTGACTATCAGCCTGCTGGGGTACTCTTTGCGAGACCTAGCCGGCTCAATCATTCGTGATGTGAAAACAAAGATGCGCGTAGCGCGGGCCAACAGCTGGTTGATGAAGGGCACGGCCAGTACGCACGACTATTCGCATCACATCTACATGCAGCAGACTGCGCTCTCAATGGTTCGTTTTGTCGAAGTCGAGGGCGGGATCAAAGTTTACGCCATCGCAAAACACCCAGAGCTGGAGCAGGCCATCTTGCTGGACGTGATGTTGTTCGACGAGGAATACCCAGCACTTGCCACCTATTTCACCCATACCTCTGACATTCGCAGCAGCCTAAACGAGTCGTGCGGTGAGTGGAGTGATGAGGTTGCCAAACGCCTTGGTATCAAGCTTTCGCAGGCCCCGGTAGTGCCGGTTAAAGCCTCTCAACAACTCGACGAAGCCCCTTTAATTCTCGATGAAGAATTGCTGAATGAATTAACCGACGAGCAGGAAGCTTTTATCCCGCTGTTCGGGCGTGCATCAGCGCCACGCCAAAGGGGCGAAGCCCTGCGAGCCGCTTCAAAAGTTCCACCAGAAACCATCACCCACTAACTACTAAAAAGGGAATTTTGAAATGCTGCCGAGCCACCTACTTCGAATGGTCAGTCTTTGCATCAGCGGTGACTATCAAGACGCTGCTGTCCGTGCCCGGATCAAGGAAAAGTGCATCCCTTTCCTCGCCAAGCACCGTCGCGAAGTTCTGGCCGGCAGTTACAATGGCCGGCATGTACGCCCGGCTGGTTTCATCCGCAAGATGATCGAGGGAAGCCAGCTCATTCGCAGAGCCCTGGCGCACGCACACATCAGCCTGACCGCTGTTGAGTCCACCAGTAACGTGATTTCATTCCATGCCGCATCAATGCGAAGAAACGCGGTCAACCTTTCAGCAATCGCTTAGGAGTAACAGCTAGTGCTCGTCAATTGGTTCAAGAGTGTAATGCACCGCTTCTGCACTGCGTTCACAATACCTCAATGGGTAATTTTATTTTTTGCAATCCTCGCGTTTTTCTACTGGGCTGCCCGGCTGTCTGTCGAAAGGGAGTTCGTTTGGGCCGGGGTGGTACTGTTGGCATCAGCGGCAATTATTTTCCCTATACTTCTGAAAATGAAACGCTCCCGACTGACGAAGGGGTATTCCCTTGTAGCATTCGGCGCTCTAATTGTTGCCTGGTATACAACGCTTGTTATTAAATTCAGCTTGGACTTGGACCCAGTAGCTAAAGATGCGATGGATGTGCTTATTCAGATGTTTACTTTAGCGAGCGCAGGCGCTGGGGGAAGCATTATTGCAGCGGACGGGGACAGGAATAGCACTGACCGGGAGGTTCAGGTGGAACGCATAACTATCACCTCCGACACTCAACGCATTATCGATTTGCATAATTTGACTTTGAAGCAAACGAAGTGGATCAGAACCCTCTGTTTGTTTTCATTCTTGGTATTTGTGGGCATTGTCCTGAACATAGTTATGCGCAGCTAATACGCCGTATTGACCCACAGGCCGGCAAAGCGCTGGCCAGTTCGTTCCTCATCCCCACTTAGCATTGCTGAATCGTAGATCGGCTCTCTGCATGGATGTATCATTTCTGGGCACAAGCCCCGGCTTGGTGAATCAATCCTGAGAGAGCCCAGCACTGTGAATGCAACTGCAAACATCCCTTTCTGGGTGCCGATCGTGGCTTCCACTCTCTCTAACGCACACCTTGCCTCCGTGTTGCCCGACCTCTCCGCAAGCAAGGTTGCCACCCTCAGAGCGCGATTCGGGTTCCCAGTGTTCGCGGACAAACCCCATGGATCAGCGGCAGCTAACTGGCTCGCGCTGCTTGGCCAAATTGAGGATGAAGTGCTAGCAAGGCTGGTAAATGTCCGGTACGACACGTCTATCACCTCGCACCTGATCACGGCCATCCGCAACGACCTCGGCATATCCTCGTATTCAGCCCGCAAACCGAAGCTGCAACCTCGAATTCGAGACATGGTTGGGCGGTACACGGCGAGGAACATTGCCAAGGGCAGGGGCATCAGCGTCAAGGTGATCGAGGCATATCGAAACCTTGCAGCGGCAGATATAGCAACGGCAGCAACGATGCAGGCCCAGGCAGACGGAATCTGGAAGCCGGAGTGGATCGAACTCCTGCCTCACCAGACGAATGCCCAGATAACCAGGGCTACGGGGATAGATCCAAGAGAAGTGAGGGCAATGCGAAACACCTTACAGATTGCAGGCCCCTCCACTAGGACTTATTGGAAGCTGGTGAGTAATGAAGAGCTCGCCCTAACAAGTGATGAGCAGCTGTGCGCGTTGTACGGCGGGCCGCTGGCAGACTTCGCAGCACAGCGGCTTGTCAAGGCACTGGAGGACAAGGCAGTGGCCAAGGAGATTAGCCGGTCGAAGCAGCTGCCAGATCACCTCACTCACTTTCTAAACCAGATGCCACTGAGGCGACTGGCCAAGCTAGTAGCCCTAAGTGAGTTCCACTTGAAGCGTCAAAGGGACACCCTTGGGATTGAGCCCTACAATCCATTTCCCGTGCAATTCGAAAGCCTGCTCTCGACCCGCACTGATTCGGAGGTTGCCGGAATTGCACGCATCCCGGTTAGCACTGTGAGGTACAGAAGAAACAAGTTGCGGATGCCTTCTTACAGTGCCCGGCAGGACAGTTGAGAACGCCTCACTTCACACGCCAAGAGCTTTCAGAACGCGCTCTAATGCTTCTGCATTCTTGATCTCAGAGGCACGCATGCTACGAGGTACAACCTCAACATGCCCAGCATCAATGCGGCGTTGCTCTTCCTTGGTCATGTCATCGAGCATCTTTTTCAGACGAGCAAGATCAGCCGCTCGAATCCTTGATGGCCCGGTCAGGTTTGAGGTGATCTTTCCAGGCATCATGAGGGTGCTCCAATCAAATCAGTAATGTCTCGGTTGCAACTGACGCAAAAGCGGCGCTCTCCCCCTCTCACGCGTTCGAAGGTGGTAGCGTCGTCCGCATTACCATCGGCAGCATAATGCTGCTCGTACTTGCAAATCAGCTTCTCGTACCAACCCTTCTTTTCGCCGCACTTGGGGCAAGGTGCCAGTTGCACCCAACCCTTAAAATGGCTCATCTGAAAACCTTCCTATAGTTGTGCATCAGGCAACAGTGGCTTCTATTGTCCGCGCCAGATTGGCGAAACACTTTACCCTGTGAAGTGAGGGCGTTGGACCAAGCTCCGGTGGCAATCATCCAGTGTCGCAATGATAACCGCTCCAAGGCGAGGACTCACCGACACTGATGTAGTCGAGCTACATTCCCCCGACCTCAATGACACAGTGTTGCGCCTCATATCATTGGCACATCGCATACAGAGGTTTCACCATGAACAAAGAAGCACTGACTGCAATGACCATTGAGGCCGGCAAGAGAATCCTTGGCCGGGAGATAGTCATTAAGTCCAACGCAGATTTCACGCCCCCAGGTAAGCGTGTAGCGCGACAGGTGCGCCACACCATGAGCGGGCGCAGAACAGTGCCTCACATCCGTTGGTATGTCGCGGGCAAGACTTACCGCTCGCTGCCCCTCACAAAGGAAAATGTGAAGAAGACTGTCGATTGGCAAGGCCTAAGCCAGCCATCCATATCGACCCAACTCACACTGCTTTAAGACGGTGCGAAAGCCTCTCCCATGACGATCTGCACCCAAGAAACAAAGCATACGATTCGGGCATCTGGTGTGTTCTTCACCGTCACAAGGATCGCGTAAGGCTGACTGGCAGTGGTTTGCAGGCTCACAAACAAATACGCAATTCTGGCCGACCCCGGCAAGTTGGGGTATGGTCGCCGATGGTTTTTCCACGACCGGATGGCCAAGCTTTGTGCGCTGAACGATTGGGATGAATTCTCCGCCAGTACTGACGGCAGGAACCGGGAATCACACCAGGGCCTCGCGTGATACCACGACCCGGTGAAGTCTTGATCAAGCAGCGAGCTGGCTACGTTGTCCAGGCACCACAGCTACCCTTGCGCGTCCTCAGGTCCTATTCGTGGGATTGGGAAAGTTTCGATGCCCCCCCGACGACACAGGAAGTAAGTGGTGATGATAGGCGCATCCCAACTAACCGGAGACACGCTGAAATGAACAATTCGAAATTCGCATCTGCCCTCGCTGCCTGTCTCATCATGACAGGCTGTGCAACCAACCCCGATACTGGGAACTTTGAAATCACCCGTACTGGCGTAGGTCTCGCGGTGGGAACAGTTGGTGGCGCGTTGGTTGGCGCAGCACTCGGCGACGGCTCAACAGTTATCAAGGGCGCAATGCTCGGCGCTGCTGGTGGGGGTGGTGCTGGATACCTGTGGGATAAACGCAATAAGGCCATGCAAGCTGAGCTGAAAGCAACTGAGCTCAAAGTCGAGCAAGCACGCATTGCCGATGGCCAGCGTGTCTTGGTCATTAGCGCTCAGTCCGATGTTTTCTTTAAAGTTGGTTCGTCCGACATTGCTCCCGATGCGTACCCCTCGCTGAGCAAACTCGCAGAGTCGTTGAAAGGCCAGCAGTACAAGATCGGAATCACCGGCCATACCGATAGCAGTGGCTCACCAGACCTCAACAACCGCCTTAGCTACGACCGCGCCCGAGCTGTCGCCGCTTACCTCACTGCTGCGGGCGTACCTTATCAAGGTCTGTATGTACGCGGCGCCGGCAGCAAAGAACCCAAAGTGAGCAACAACACTCCCCAGGGTCGCTCTGAAAATCGACGCGTCGAATTCGTCTTAAGCGATGACGCGCCTAAAACAGCAATGCGCTGATAACAGTCGTTCTGCTGCCGAGGGGTGCTCGTAATCACATACACGCGTTGAGCACTATGCCTTACACACTGAGCGTCAAATACATTGCCTGCCCTAGACTGGTATCTAGTAGAAGAACGGAAGAATGAGAAAGGTTGAGGGACGTATATGAGCCGCACAAGCAGTGAGATTCAAGGGATGCTATTCATTGGTCTAGTGATGCTTTTAGGGCTGCCAGTTATTTGGCTTGTTGGTCTGTCTCAATTAACCGGGCACTCATTCTTTGAGCTATCCAAGCACTGGAGTGAGCTTCTTGTTGGGCCTTATATGTTCATGTTGGTCTGGGGGGTCGGCAAAATCAACTCTCAGTTTCGTGGACGCCTTGAGAACACATGGCCCATCATTTTGGGTGCCGTCTGGATCGGCATCCATACCCTGATCATCATGAAAGCACAGAAGGAAGGGCTGCCTCACGTTCTCAGCAATCAGAATGTCAACTCTGACGCTGTTTTCCACTCCGATGATTGGGATGAGCTTCCGTTCCGTGCCGGTAACGCAGCCCGTTGGATTGGTTTTGCCTTTTGTGTTTGTGGGGGCTATTTGGCGCGATACTTTTACAAGCGCAATTTTTGATTAGAACGTTCGCATCATCGGCGTTCAATTCATCAGTGCCCTACACAAGCAGGCTATAACCAGCTGAACTGGGTTCAATCAAAAAAAGGGCAGCCATTGGGCTGCCCTTTTTACTTTCTTGAATACTCAAAAGCCTTTCAGAGGCTCCAGTGTTCTTCGGCCTCGTAAAGCGGGCGACCCACCATCAATGCCTGAATCGCTGCAATGTGACTGATGTAGTCGGCCTCAGTGAAGCTTGTCCAGGACGAATTCACCTTCTGAGCCTTGGTGAACGCAGCCGCAACTGCGGGGTAGGCAGCTTTGTTTTTGCGTAGGTGCGTTTTCAGCCCAAGGAACAGCTGCCTATCCAGAGGTGGGTGCAGCTGCACCACTAGGGGGTGCCGGTAATGCTCACCACAAACAAAAATGGACTTGAGGTAGATATTTACGATCTTCTGCGCGTGACCAAAGCTGAAACCATCAACGCCACGGCGTTTCGCTTCATCAGCGATGTTTCGCATGTAGCCCAGCAACCACGCATCAACGTCAGGGCCAATGTGTGCAGGCTCACTCACAGCTTGCAAACCGCTGGCGTCGATTAGATCAAAGGCTATCTGGTTGCCCCCCCCTTTTAGGCCCCGCGTGTACGCTCGGGCTGCACACCAACGCGCAAAGTTGTGACGGTGCAACTCGATGCTATACGGCTTAGCTGCTGTAACCATTGCCAAATATCCCTTGTTGAGTCTTTGTCGGTGCGGCTGGGCGGCGCCGATCCATAGCCACTTGCAAGCACAGATCACTGATAAGCGTGTTGTTCACGATTCGGAGGTCAGTTCGTTGATGCTTTATGAACGAGTCCAGGTCATTGAGTTGGTAACTGCTGAGGGTGAGCAAACCATCGCTAAGCGCACCTGCTGGCGTCCAGTAGGGGAAGCGTCTGAGAATCGTAAGTCCAGCAGCTGCAAGGGATAGCGCCAGTACCACCGTAGCGGCCTTTGACCCTAGATCGACTGAATGAAGCACCAAGACGAAACCCAAGCCCATTATCAGCCCGAGCATTACGGCTTGGGTTCGGCGGACGGTACTGACAAGTCCCAGACTCCCCAAAATTCGGGTGTATGGGTCCATCGCTTGGGCAACCGTATTGGTCTCGGCACCAGCCAAAAGACGCAGCCGGCGTGAAAATTCGTTTTGATCCATCCATCTGACTCAGTTTGTTCACCGAACACTAGATTAGCGCCCCGCTCAATTCCAATCCTCCGAAATCGCACCATTTACTCTCACTTTCGATCTTGGGTGTTTAGGAGTTGCCAGGGCAACTGATGACACAGCAGCTCCACCCTGATCCTTACCGCCGTTGACCAAGCACTGCCTGCAACTGCACCTAGTTCAGATGAAACTTGCTACTCGACTTCCTACCATCGAACGAGGACTACCGAAGGACGAAAAATGACTGACCTTAACTGGCTGAGCTTGATGCTCTTGTTGGCTGGCGCTTCTCTAATCTTGATCGAGGCTTACGCGTTCACCCTCAAGCTTCTGGTGCTTGGCATCGCAGCATGCCTCATGTCGCTTGCCTGCTATTTGTGGGAAATCCCGATTTGGGGTCTGGTTGCGTTTGGCGTCGCCGCCGCGATAGCGCAAATCGACATTGCGAGGCGTTTTACACCTGCGGTTGGCATTCCAGCTACCGCAGTTTTGGGCGAAGCCGGCTACGTATCGAGCGTCAGCGTCCGAGACGGCATTACTCACGCGGTAATCAACTTCTCGACCCCGATTGGTGGGATTGAGCAGTGGAACATCAAACAAACAGGACTTCTCAGGAATCAGTGCAGAGCACGGGTCTTGAAGGTCAATGACGATTCAACCCTCACGGTTGAAATTGAAGGGGAAGCTACAAAATGAACATCTTTTTCATCGCTTTATTCGTTGCGGTGGTCGTCATCATTCTGCTGAGCGTGCGAATCGTCAGCCAGACTGACTCAATCGTTATCGAGCGCATTGGCAAGTACCACCGCACCTTGCGTTCCGGGCTCAACTTCCTGATCCCACTGATAGACCGCCGAGTCGCAACCACTTCGAGCAAGGACATGATGCTCAAGTTGGGCAAGGTTGACTGCATCAGCTCGGACAACGCAGTTGTCATCGCTGACGCTCTTATCGTGGTCAGAGTGTCCGACCCTCAGAAGGCCATTTATGGAGTCGAGAATTACCGACTCGCTACATCAATGCTCGCCGCCGCAGCTCTTCGCTCGAAACTTGGTTCACTCACGCTTGATGAAGCATTGACCAGCCGTGACCAGATCAAAGCAACAATTCAGGACTCGATTCGTTCGGAATTGGAAGACTGGGGCATTCTGCTACGCAATGTGGAAATTCAGGAAATCGCACCAAGCCCAAGTATGGTTCAGGCGATGGAGTTGCAAGCAGCTGCGGAACGCGAGCGTAAGGCATCTGTAACCCGTGCCGAGGGTGAAAAAACGGCAGTGAACCTGCAAGCAGAGGCTAAGCGCTACGCGACTATCCAAGAGGCAGAAGGACGTTTCGAAGCTGCCAAGCAAGACGCCTTGGCCCAGGTTGAGCTTGCCGATGCGACGGCAAAAGCAGTAGCTACGGTTGGCACTGCCCTCAAGGCTAGCCCGGAGGCTGGTCCATACCTGCTAGGTGAGAAGTTTCTGGAGAACTACGCTCGACTCGCTGAGTCGAATAACACCAAGATTATTGCCCTTCCTAACGACTTAATGTCAGCTGTGACTTCCCTGCTGAAACCGGGCAACAAGTAACCATCCGCAATCAGGCAAGCGTCGGGAGGCGCTTGTCAGCCCCTCCCACATCCCCCCGCTGAAACCGCCCCGCCGCAGCAAGTCAATCTGAGTCGTTTTTGCACTCCCAATATTGGAAGTGACGATGTTCGCCGCTTGCTGATGACACGTCATGTTCAGGCTGATCATGGACTCATCCAAAACAAACGAGCCATCGACATGCAACTTAATAACCCTCTGGAAGTAATGAACCATCTGATCTCTCTGCTCGCTGCTGAGGGCGTTGAGGCGTTCATCGGTAAGGTCGCCCATGAGTATGATGTAAACGAGCTGGAGGACGGCCTCCGAATCCCAGCTTGGGAAAATGACAAGCAAGAGCTCAGTCGCAAAGCCGTGTACGAGTTCATCTTCGCAAAGCTTGCCGCAAACCCGCGCAAAGGATTCATCACTGAAATGCCCGGTGTGCCTAATACCCTGAACGTTTACACCATCAACCCATGCAAACTTGACGCGGGCAGTGAACTCAACTGCTGGGACGTAATGGTCTGGTGTGCCGGCAGTAGTATCGACTCCTTCAATTGGGAAGAATGCGTAGAAGGTGATGCCCGCCCACCGGCATGTATGCAGGGTATGGACAAACCTCTCGCGCAGCTTAGATCGGGGCTTGCAGGCGGTATTGGTGTGTCCATGGGACTATCGCAAAAAAGCGGAAATAAATCCCATTTTGTCCTCGGGACTAACGTAGTCTCGTCACGTTCGGTGGTAAAGGTGAAGTCCGGAGGCCTTCTATCTCTTGAGTCAGTTCAAGAATCTTGGCGTCAGCTTCGAGCAAAAGTGAGGCAACCCTGTCACGTTGAGTTTTTAGTTCCTCAATTCGTTGCCGATAAGACCTGTTCTCCCGACGTTTTTTCATAGTTGCCTGCCGAGGGGACTCTATCCTTTGCTGAGCGTGGTTGCTGACCCAGGGCGGTTGCAGGAGCTGAGTGCAACACGGTCATTGAATTGAAGCTGGAGCATCATGCCGCATAGCCATGGCCTTCTG
>NZ_WIWK01000161.1:0-10210 GCF_009600165.1 Pseudomonas sp. FSL R10-0399 | reverse complement strand
CTGGAGCCGCCCGTGATGCAATCCGGGTCCCACGGGTTGCGGGCCGCGCCCTGTAGCGAGCGGTCGCCCGTCGGGCCGTAGGCGAATTCATGGGTCAGGGTTTTGCCGACAATCACCGCACCCGCCTCGCGCAAACGCTGCACACAAACGGCATCACGACGCGGCCTGAAGCCTTCGAAATGCGCCGAGCCATAAGTGCTGACGTAGTCCAACGTGTCGATGTTGTCTTTGACCGCCACGGGTATGCCGTGCAGCGGCCCCAGGTCCTGGCCTTGGCTCAGAAGCTCGTCGGCCTTGCGCGCCTGGGCCAGTGCAACCGATGCATCCACTTGAACGAAGGCGTTCAGGGTCGGGTTCAGCCGCTCGATACTGTCGAGAGCGGCCTGGGTCAGTTCAACGCTGGTCAAGCTGCCGTCGCGCAGGCGTTCAGCCAGCTCGACGACCGATCGACCGAAAAAATAGCCAGCATGGGCGGGTAATACCGGGCTCATACAAACACCTCAATCAAACAGCAGCAGGAAGGGGGGAAGCAGCCGGACGGCCGCCTGGGCGCACCATCAACATGGCGCTCATGCCCAACGCGGTCGCCACTGCGGCGGCCACGAACATCGACGAATAGCCGTAGCGAACGGTCAGGTAGCCGGTCAGCATCGGGGCAATGAACGAAGCGGTGTTGGCAATAAAATGGGTCATGCCGCTGTAGGCGCCGACGCGATTGGAGGGCGCAGTGTCGATGACCACGGCCCAGTACACCGAGTTAGGCAGCGCGTTGAGGGCGTTGGCCAGGGTCATCAGGGCAATCACGCCCCAGACGGTCTGGGCCTGCGAAACCATGATGAAGCACAGCGTGGTCAACAGCAGGCAAGTCGCGGCCAGCCAGCTGCGGGCGACTTTCAGGTTGCCGGTACGGCGCAGCAGCAGGTCGGAGATTTTGCCGCCCAGCAGCACGGTAAAGCAGGCACCGGTCCACGGGATCATGCCCATGTACCACAACGAGGACAGGTTGTAGTGGAACTCGTCCTGCAGGTATTTGGGGGTCCACGTCAGCAGCAGGAAGGTCACGTAGACGAACGAGAAGTAGCCGACCGCGTTGAGCAGCAGGTCCTTGTTTTTGAAGAAGTGCCAGACCGGTGTCAGTGTGGTGGTTGGCGTCGAGGCATTGACCGCTTCGGCGCGTTCTTTGCGCAGGTAGTCCAGCTCCGCCTTGGACACTCGCGGGTTTTCATCGGGGGTGTTGGTGAAGCGCGTCATGAAGAAAATCAACAGCGCCAGACTGATCACACCCAGGATCACGAACATGCTGCGCCAGTCGCCGGTCAGGGTTTGCAGGCCTACCGCAATCGGCGCGGTCAACAGAGCGCCCAGCGGCGTGCTGAGCAAACCCACCGACACCACAAAACCGCGCTCTTTGGGGGTCGCCCAGTTCGCCACGCTCTTGTTGATGACCGAGTACGCCGGGCCTTCAGCGAAACCGAACATCACCCGGATGGTGGCGAAACCGGCCATTGCCGAGCCGCCCAGAAACGCCAGGCCGAAGTCACCGGCAAAGGCGGTCGCAATTTCAAAGATCGACCAGGTGGCACCGGCGACCAGCCAGATACGTTTGGCGCCAAAACGGTCGGCCAGAATGCCGCCGATCAACGCACCCAAAATGTAACCGTAACCGAAGTAACCCAGCACTTTGCCCCAGTCGGCTTTGTCGAAACCGTACTCGGGAAGGATGCTCGCCGATGCGTAGGCAATGGCGCCGCGGTCAATGTAGTTGAGCAGCGCCATCAGCATGATCAAGAAGAAAATCTGATAGCGGAAGGAAGGGATAGCTGGGTTGTTCATAGGTATCTGACTCTTCAAATGATGGCAGAAGTCAAAAAGTCGGCCGCTTCCGGCGTATTTTTATTTTTTTACCCAAACGTTTGGGTTGGCGAAATGTAGAGCGAGTAAAAATTTTAGTCAAACGTTTGGGTAAAAATTTTGTCCGGCCGAAAATCGCCCGTTCAGGTAGAATCCGCGCGCTCATAACAGACAGCAGGAAACCCCTCGAACATGCCGAACCCAGCCCGCCCCGCCACCCTCAAGTCCATGGCGACTGCACTTGGCGTGCATGTGTCCACCGTGTCCAGGGTGCTCAACGGCGACCCGGCGGGTGTAGAACGGGCAGCATCAGCCGAGGTAATTGAGCGTATTCGTGCATTGGCGAAAGAGCTGGATTATCGACCGAACACGCAGGCATCTAACCTGAAACTGCGTAAAAGTGAGGAAATCTGCGTGCTGATGCCGCGCATCACCGACCTGGTGATGGCGACCATTTACGACAGCATCGACAGCAGCGCTGAACAGGCGGGCTACCTCACGTTCGTGTCCAACACCGACGACCAGCCCGTGCGCCAGATGCAACGTGCCGAACACGCCCTGCGCCGCTCGGTGGCCGGACTGATCGTGGCTGACTCCCACGTGGGGGAAACCCAGCCGCTGTTCGAGTTGTTGACCCGCAAACACATCCCCTACGTGCTGGTCAGCCGCCAGATAGCCGGGCAAGTCGCGTCGTGCAGTAATGATGAGCTGGGCGGCTGGTTGGCGGCGGAGCATTTGTACAACCTGGGCTGGCGCGACGTCGCGATTCTGGCAGGCGAACGCCACGCCTCAACCGGCGCCGATCGCACGCGCGGCTTCACCCGCTACTTTCGCGAACAGGGCATCACCTTGCGCCCGGAATGGACACTCAACGGCCCCTTTGACAGCCTGACCGGCCACCAGCAAGGTGAGCACCTGCTGGGGCTGAGCCCGCGCCCGCAAGCGTTTTTCGCGGTCAACGACTTCCTCGCCATCGGCCTGATGGGCGCTGCACGGGACAAAGGCCTGCTGCCGGGCAAAGACATCGCCGTGGTCGGTTTCAACGACATCGCCCTCGCCCACGAACTCACCGTGCCACTGACCAGCGTGCGCTTGCCACTGGCCGAAATGGGCCAGCAGGCGGTGGAGTTATTGCTGAAACGGATCAAGGGCGAAGCCGTTGAATCGATTGTGCTGACCCCGCAGTTGCAAGTGCGGGCGAGTTCTACAGTGTTGCCCAAACCGCTGTAACTGCTGAGGGCATGTCTCAGCCCTTCATATCGTTTCCCCTTGAGGTGCAGATTCGGAGCTCAGTCAGTTCATTTAGCCGCTGAGCAGCGTAGCGAGGCTGCGAACGAGGACGCAGTCCTCGAAAAGACTGACTGCGCGCGGTGATGCAACCAACCAGTCACAACCTCGCTAAGCCCCTCGACAACTACGTAGAAACCTTCTCTATCCTTGCTTTCATAACCAGAAACATCAGTGCATCAGTTGCACGATGTCGTAAATATCTACCACCCGCGATCCATCGCTGACTCGCAATGTGCGCACTCCACCGCTGAACACAATACGGAGCGCAAAACTGTGACGATTGGATCAACCTATGACTATCCGGCATTCATCGCCAAGCATTTGCCCACGCATGAAGCGTCTTCATGGCGGGGGCGATTTCCAGGCCCTCCCGATTTATGTTTTAACTACCGCAAATTAGTTGAGCAACAGTTCGGTATTGCCAGCGCAACGAAACCCGACCACAAAATTTGCATCATTGGCGCTGGCGTTACCGGTCTCACCGCAGCTCGGGAACTTCTGCGATGCGGTTTCACTCACGTCACTCTGCTTGAACAGTCTCATCGAATTGGCGGGCGCCACTTGTCTGTAGTTAAGAGCGGACAATCACCCTTAATGGGAAGCACGCCGTTTGAAATGGGGGCAATGCGCATGCCGCTATTTAACACAACAGGCGAAACTCCTACAGAGGGCCAGTCACTCATGGCCTATTACTGCAAACTGTTTGATTTGCAGTTATCTGACTTCCCTAATCCTGGTACCGCACAGGTCCGCAGTACAGGTATATACCTGCGCGAAGGCTTACTGGATGGCCAACCAGAACCACAAATGCTGATCTGGAAAAATCCGCAGGGTCACACGCCACCGCCCACTGAGAAACTTCAACAGGTTTACGGGAAGTGGCGACATTTTGCCGAACTAATGACTCGAGAAGTCGCACGCATCTATGGCTCACCGCAATGGGAAAATCAGTGGGCATCTATCGTCGCTCGCTATCAAGCGCTGTCCTTTCGCGACTTGGTAACACTGCCAGCACTCACTCATTGGGCAGCTGAGAACCCGGGGGATTTCGGCGGGCTTGGCATGAGCCAAGAAGAATCCGCTATTTTCTACTCCATCGGCATAGGTGATGGCAGTTGGGGCGCCTTTTATGATGTTTGCTGCCTGTATCCCTTACGTACTGCAATTTTCGGCTTCAGCAGCCAATTGCAGTTAGTGCATGGTCGCGTAGATACAGATGGCAATCCTATACCTTCGCCATATCTAGGTGTGCCTTCGCTGAAGGATTGTAACGATCTGGACTTTGAGCCACCCCGCTATCTAGGTCTGGCAGCACTTGATGAATGCTTGATGTTCACACAGACCTCGGTCAATGGACTGTCTTTCTACGATCATTGCCGGAATCGAGGTGCAGGCTTCCTGACAGACACCTCAGTGACTCGACTGACCAAGCTGGACTCAGGACAACTTCGCGTAACCTACGACTGGAAAGTCAGTAGTTCGGAGGAAAAATCTGAACGCCATGAAGATTTCGATTCAGTCATCATGACCCTTCCTTCCTGGATCATTGAAACCCATATCCAGCTGGAAAACTTCAGCCAAAACATGCTGCCTTATTCAATCATCAATGCATACAAAACTGCTCACTGGGAAACCAGTTGTAAAGTCTACGCACCACTGAAAAAAAGCTTCTTATCTAAAAACAAAAAAATCCCGCAAGTTATCGTCACTGATAGCTTTGTCCACGATGTATATGCCTACCGCTATCACGATGCTTATCCCTACGATTGCATCTTGCTTAGTTACACTTGGGAAGATGATGCAACTAAACTTGCCTCTTTTGATGACAAGACCTTGGTCGCAAAATGCATCACTGAACTGGATCGTATCCTGCTGCGAGCCTCAAACATAAAGAGCCCAATTTCACCTTACATCGACGCTCAGAATGCTGTTGTTCAACGCTGGATCACGGACAAGAACGCGCTCGGCTGCGCCAAACTGTATCGCGCAGGTACTTATTACGAAGCAGTCAGCCTTATGAAATACAACCGCGACTATGCGCATGTGTCAGGTCTCTACCTTGCCGGTGAATCATTCTCTGTCGATGCCGGCTGGACTGAACCCTGCCTGCGAGGTGCAATTGATGCAGTCATCAACTTGTGCAACACCACGCAGGCCGAGTTCAACGGAGGCTTCTGTATGGATGACTATCCCGAGTACCAAACGCGCCCTTAGCGAACCGTTTAAATTCCCTTCTGACGTAGTCCAATTGGATATATAGCACCGTAGACAAGGCAACGGACTACACACCTAGCGGACACAACCGACATACACCCGCACTGATAAATCCTCTTACTAAAGACCCGCAAACCAGCGGGTCATAACAATAAAAAAGAGGTGTCAGCCATGAACGAAGCGGTCAGTGCAGTGCGCGTTGCGGTTGTGCAATTCGATCCGCAGGTGGGCATTCAACATAGCCAGGCCAATCTGGAGCACAGCCTTGAATTGGCCCGCGAGGCGGCCATTAACGGGGCAAATCTTATTGTGCTGCCGGAGTTGGCCAATACCGGGTATTTGTTCGGCACTCGCCAGGAAGCCTTCCTGCATGCCGAGTTGATTCCCGAGGGTCCGAGCATGCAGGCCTGGCTCGATTTTGCCCGTAAGCATCAGGTGTATCTGGCCGCAGGGCTGGCGGAACGGGACGGTGTGCAGTTGTTTGACAGCGCGGTGCTGGTGGGCCCGGGCGGATTTATTGGCAAGTACCGCAAGGCCCATTTATGGAACCGCGAGAAGCTCTGGTTTACTCCCGGCAATCTGGGGTTTCCGGTGTTTGACACGCCCATTGGCCGCATCGGCCTGCTGATTTGCTGGGACATCTGGTTTCCCGAAGTACCACGCCTGTTGAGCCTGCAAGGCGCCGACATTATCTGCAGTCTGAACAACTGGATCTGGACGCCACCACCTCTGTTCGATGACAGCGGAAAATGCATGGCCTCGTATCTGACGATGACCGCTGCTCACGCCAACAACGTGTTTATTGCCGCCGCCAATCGCATCGGTGAGGAACAAGGCGAGCGCTATCTGGGCTGCTCGCTGATTACCGGGACCAATGGCTGGCCCATCGGCAAGGTGGCCTCAGCGGATGAGCAGACCATCCTCTATGCCGATATTGATCTGACCAGCGCACGCAGCGCACCGATCTGGAACAGTTTGAACGACCTGCATCGCGACCGGCGTGTTGATGTGTATGAGTCGATGCTCGGCTATACCGACCACCCTCTCCTTCCACGCTGATGAGGACGCCATCATGTCGTCTTTATCACCAAGAGCGTCTTCCACTGCGTCAGTGCGTTACCTGGTTTTGCTTGTAGCCAGCGCGCTGCTAATCATTATTTTGATGGGCGGTTTATCGTGGTTCTACTCAGCATCGGCAACCGGTTACTGGCCCGGATATGCCGACATGATGGGCGACTGGCCTTCACCGCTGGCCTGGCTGCGCTGGGTGATCGGCGATATCAGCGAAGTCGCTTTTTACAAGCACGAGTTCGCCTCGCTGGGGCTGTTGTTTGGGGGTGCCCTGGGGTATTGGGCCAGTCGGTACGCCAAAACGTGGCAAGGGTTCAGCATCAGCTATGGCACGGGACTGTGGCCCTGGCTCGTCACCAGTTCACTGCTGGGGTTGGCGCTGAGCAATGCATTGTGGGGCTGGACGTTGACTGCCGACACCTGGCAGCCAACGTTTGCCGCCTTTGTGTCCTTGCCCGCCGCGATGGTGTTGCTGTTTGGTGGCGGCTGGAAAGTCACCCTCAACGGAGCGGTTCTCGGGGCCCTGTTGGTCACACCTTGTTGCCTGCTGATCGTCAACTTCGTCTGCCAGCCGTTGGGGTTGCCCGTCGTGATTGGCAATGTACTGGGCATGGCGCTGGGCAGTGCGCTGGCTTTTGGCTTGTGCCGGTGTGTGCCCGTATTGATCAAAAGTCAGGTCGAACCCGTCGTTGAGAAACCTGCTGCCAGGCCCAAGCCTGACTACGGGGTGATCTGGACGTTACGCCGGGTATTGGCAGACTTTTCCGAAGCGCCTTTTTTTGGCAATGAGTGGGCCAGCCTGGGAATGTTGGCTGGCGTTTTACTGGCGTATGCATTGAACCCGTTGAGCCCTGCTTATGGTTCAGGCTTGCTGCTGCATTTGGTCGCAGCACAGGCATTCACCTCGTTAGTGGGCGTGATTATTTGGCGCAGCCAATGGCAGAAACTCGGCTGGTACCCCACGTATGTGCCGCTGGTGTCAGTGGTTCCGGCTGCGGTGCTGACTTACGGCGCCAGCGCGATGGTGATGATTGCCAGCGCTGTGCTGGGGGCTCTGGTCGCCCCGCCTTTGGCCAACGCCATTGCCCGGCGAATGCCCCAGTACATGCACCCTTACATTGGCAATGTGTTGTCGATGGCGATCAGCACGCTGCTGATTGTGCCGGTGATTGGCGTCTTGATGAATCTGTAGCAGTTGCCGCAGGCGACGTTCGAGTGCGAAGCGATCGTAAACTCAGACAATCCGGTTTTTCTGATGCACCGTGCAAGCCGGTTTGACGACTGCTTCGCACTCGAACGTGGCCTCGCGGTGCTCGTCAACTGCTACGAATGGGGAACACGTCGGGCAAGCAAACCTCGCCCAGGCTGAGGTTATTCATTGAATTTATGAGTGCGCGTGTGCGCTGAAGTTAAACATCCAACCCCCTCGTTTCATCCCCTCTGCGCCCATCCGGGCGCATCCTCATATAACTAAAAGATATTTCATATTCGATACATATATTGGATTGTACCTAGGGAAATGCTTTTAATCGCGGCCCCAACGTCTTGTGTTTGCTGATGTTTCAGCGACTTCTGTTTCGGTACTTTTTATGAACGCGTCTGCCGCTGTGGCGCCTGATCCGCTGATTCGTGTGTGCGGTTTGAGTAAATCGTTCGGGGCCAACCGTGCCCTGGATCGTGTGGACTTGCAGATTTACCCCGCCGAAGTCGTGGCGTTGTTGGGTGCCAATGGCGCGGGCAAATCGACGCTGGTGAAGATCCTCGCTGGCAGCCAGTCCCATGATGCGGGCGAGCTGTTGGTTGACGGGCAGTTGCAGCGTTTCAATTCGCCGCTGGCGGCGCGTGAGGTCGGGATTGTGGCGGTGCATCAGCACGTCAATGACGCGATTGCGCCGGGTTTGAGCGTGGCGGAAAACCTGCTGCTGGATGAGTTGTGCCAACCCGGTGCCGGGTTTTGGCTGGGGCGCAAACGCGTGTTGCAACGTGCCTCGGTAATCGCTGCCGGACTGGGGCTGGATCTGCCACTGGAGCAGCCGATTGAGCACCTCGGCCAGGCGGAACGCCAACTGGTGGTGCTGGCCCGGGCTTTTGCCTTGCAGCCCCGTTTGTTGATTCTGGATGAGCCGACCGCCGCTCTCTCGGACACCGAAGCGCAGCGTTTGTTTGCCCTGGTCGATACCTTGCGCGAGCGCGGGGTGGCAATTGTTTATATCTCCCATCGCTTGTCCGATTTGCAGCGTCTGGCGGATCGCGCCGTGGTGTTGCGTGACGGCAGGCTGGCCGGTGAATTTGCTGCCGATCAACTCACCGAAGCGGTGTACGCCATGCTCGGTGAAGCGCCGGACACCCGGCCTTTTGAGCCGCGTGCGGCGGGCCGCGAGGTGTTGAGTTTGAGCGCAGCGAAGGTCACGGCGAACGCCGCTGAGTTTGATTTAAACCTGCACGAAGGTCAGGTGGTGGCGCTCACCGGGCTGTTGGGTGCGGGCAAAAGTGAAATTGCCGAGGTGCTGTTCGGCTTGCGTCGCCCGGCTGCCGGAACGCTGCACGTGGAAGGCGTTGCCGGGCTGTTCAACTCGCCGGAACACGCAGTTAAAGCCGGGGTGTTTTACGCCGCCGAAGACCGCGCCAGCCATTCGTTGATTCCTGGCTTTTCGTTGCGCAAAACCCTGACCCTGCCCTTTTTGCAGCGTTTTACCCGCTACGGATTTATCAACACCCGGCTGGAAGCGCAGGCGGTAGAAGACGCCGTGACCGCGCTGGGGGTGAAGACCGCCGGTATCGAATTGCCCATGGAGACGCTGTCTGGCGGCAACCAGCAGAAAGTCGTGCTGGGCCGCTGGCTGCTGGGCAACGGCCGTGTTTTGATGCTCGATGAGCCGTTCCAGGGTGTGGATGTGCGCGCCCGCCGCGAGATTGGCCATTTGCTGCGTAACAGCTGCGAAGGCCGGGCCACGTTGGTGATTTGCACTGACGTGGACGAGGCCCTGGAGATCGCCGACAGAATTTTGGTGGTGCGTGATTTTGCCGTGGTCGCTGACTACGCCCGGGCCGGGTTGAACCGCGCCACGCTGGTGGCGCAATTGGTGGGAAGTGACGTTCCATCCCCTATCCCTTGCTCTTCCCCTTTAAACCGTACCGCAACGCCCGGGAGTAGTGCGCGTGGCTGATTTGATTTCTTCTTTGCCGGGCAGTGCCCCCAAGCCCAAGCGCGTGCTGGACGCGTTGATCCGTTATGGCCTGCTGCTGGTGCTGGCCGCCGTGGTGGTGTTTTTCAGCATTGCCGAACCGGCCTTTTTGCGGGTCAACAACCTGTTCATCATTTTGCAGTCGGTGTCCATCGTCGCCTTGCTGGCCCTTGGCGTGACCTTGACCATGGCCGTGGGCGGCCTCGATTTGTCCATCGGCGCGGTGGCGGCGATGAGCCTGATGATCGCCAGCTACGTGATGGTGGTGCTGGGCTGGGGCGCCGTGCCGGCGGTGTTGATCAGCCTGGCGGGCGGTGCTTTGGTCGGTCTTTTTAACGGCTGGCTGATCGTCAAAATGCGCGTGCCGGATATTCTCGCCACTTTGGGCAGCATGTTTTTGGTGATCGGTGTGCAACTGATTCCCACCGGCGGGCGCTCGATTGCGGTGGGCATGACGCTGCCCAACGGCGAAGAAACCGAAGGCGTGTTCAGCGCGGCTTTTCTGGCGCTGGGGCGCGGTCGGTTGTGGGACACGGTGCCGGTTCCGGTGCTGGTAACCGCTGTCGCGGCGCTGGCCGTGTGGCTGTTTCTGGAGCGCG
>NZ_WIWK01000160.1:0-10287 GCF_009600165.1 Pseudomonas sp. FSL R10-0399 | reverse complement strand
AGGCCCAGCACGCTGGCGATGGCCTCTGGCTGAAAAGGCTCAAGCGCAGGTGCGGGCGCCGGGCGAGCCGGGGCGATAACCGGCGCGGCCAGTGCCTGGCGGTATAACCACTCTTGCCAGGCTAAGTGCCCGCCATATCCGAAACACGCCCCCCACAGCAGCACCTTCAAGATGAGCGGTAAGTGGCGAGTTATGGCACCCGAAAAATTATTCAAAACCTTTTCATCTGTAAGCCATTAATAAATAAAAAATCACTCACTGTTAAAACGAACCGTGTAGGAGCGAGCTTGCCTCGCGATCTTTTGATTGTTTTAAAAGATCGCGAGACAAGCTCGCTCCTACAGTTGTCGGTGGATAACGATTAAATTAAAAACGTTATCCAGACTTGATACGTGGAGTTACTTCTCAGTCCACGCCATGTTCCAGCTCGCACCAACGCCCGGTTCGAAACCATTGGCATTCGGGTTGTATTGAATGCAGTAGCCCGAATTCGGGAACGGCTGGCACTCATAGACTTTGTCGTTTTTAGGTTGAAGCACCAACGTGCCCGCCTTGTAACCGGCAATGCCTTCAGGGAACACGAAGTCATATTCCTGAGCACCGCCTTCGCCGGTCAGGTTGATCGACTTGAGGTCCTGGAAGTTTTCACGACCATCCTGGCTGGTCGCAATCAGTTTCAAGGAGTGCTCGCCCGGTGCGCTGGTCACCGCAATGCTGACCGGCGACGTGGTAGCGCTGACGGTTTGCTTGGTGTAGCCCACTTGTTTGTGGGTGGCGTTGAACACCGTGGCTTCAAGCGTGACATTTTTGTTGGTCATCACCGTGAAGCCAACAGTGCCCTTGCCTTTGACCAGCACGTACTCCGGCGCCACATCATGCAGGTGCAGGTAAGCACCCGGGTCTGGCACCATCACGGTCTGCATTTCGTAGCGGGTAACGCCGCTCTCGGCCTTCACGTAAAGGGTGTTTGCGCCTTTGATCGGCTCAATGTCACCGTTTTCATTGCGTACGCCTGCACGTACCAAAGGCTTGTTCGCCGCGTTCACGGTTTCTGCCAATTTGTAGGACCAGTTGGCCGGCTGGCCTTCTTCTGGTTTTTCAATGGTGACGCCGAAGCTGTATTCAGCGCTTTCTGAGCTGCCGGTAAAGGCACGTGCCTTGACCGAATCGCCTGGCTGCAATGCCTGGGTTTGCGAGATCGAACCGACGTTTTTCCAGCCATCCGGGTCTGCGCTCTGCGCGGTGATGTTGACATCCACAACGTCATAGAACGAAGCGGCGGTGTCATCAACCGTCCAGACACCCAGAATAATGTGGTGACCGCTGCGGTCTGTCGGGATCGAGCAGCTGTGTTTGTCTTTGGCCGGGCCTGTACCGCCCGCAGCGCCGTCGATAGGCACGCCGCCGCCACCTTCAACCTGGCAGAACGGTGTCAGTTCAAAGCTGTCGCGGGAGATCGGCAGGTTGGGGTTCCAGCCACCTTTGGTGATGAAGTACTGCCAGCGTGTACTTTTATGGGCAGCGGTATAGAACCAGCTGAAGTCGATGGTGTGATCCTTGATTTCAGTCAGGTGCCAGCGGTTGGCCGACTGGGCGTCCAATGCCGCGAAGCTGGCATGGCCACCGCTTGCGATCTTGCCGTCGGCCGGGCCGAACTCAGGGAACCCCTTAGGGGCTTCGCCAACGGTCTGCGGTTCATACTGAGCTGCACCGCAGTCAATGTTCAGCCCTTGCTGACATGCATAAGCCCGCGATGGAGGGGAGTTCATGTAACCGTGAGCAACTGCCTGTTGAGCCGTAAACAGGGTAGCCATCAGCGTTAAGGATGATGCGCACAGCATCAAATTGCGGGACTTTGACAGTGCAATAGCCATATAAGCCTCATTCTATTTTTTATATAAATGATAAAAATTGCGCTCTCTGTTAAACGCACAACGATATAAACAACGCGATATGACAGAGAGAGCCCTACCACGGGCAACTACAACAAACTAAGAAACTTCCTACGTGACAGCCTGAAAGTTTTAAATAATTCATGGCCGCCCGAAATCAGGGTGGGAAATTTTACTTATTCTGATATTTAAATATGTAGGACTCTTCCTAAATACATATAAGGGAAGTCTGAATTATTTTATTTACACGCATAAAAAAACGCCCGGCATTAACCGGGCGTTTTAGCGAGGGTCACTTCCAACAACTGCACTTACTCGTGGTATTGCCCCGAGAACTCATGCACAGCGCTGATAAACGCACCGGCGTGTTCAGGTTTAACTTCCGGGGTAATGCCGTGGCCCAGGTTAAACACATGGCCCGAACCTTTGCCGTAACTGGCGAGAATGCGTTTAACCTCGGTGCGGATGGCCTCGGGGTTCGCGTACAGCACGGTCGGGTCCATGTTGCCTTGCAGGGCCACTTTGTTGCCCACGCGGCGGCGGGCTTCGCCCAGATCGCAGGTCCAGTCCAGGCCCAGCGCATCGGCGCCGGCATCAGCAATGCTTTCCAGCCACAGGCCGCCATTTTTGGTGAACAGGATCACCGGCACTTTGCGACCTTCGTGCTCGCGGATCAGGCCACTGACGATTTTGCGCATGTAGGCCAGCGAAAACTCTTGATACGCCGCGGACGACAGGTTGCCGCCCCAGGTGTCGAAAATCTGCACCGCTTGCGCGCCCGCGAGGATTTGCCCGTTGAGGTACGAGGTGACCGACTGCGCCAACTTGTCGAGCAGCAGGTGCATGGCCTGCGGCGTGTCGTAGAGCATGGCTTTGGTTTTGCGGAAGTCTTTGGACGAACCGCCTTCAACCATATAAGTGGCCAGCGTCCATGGGCTGCCCGAGAAACCGATCAACGGCACACGTCCGTTGAGTTCGCGGCGGATGGTGCTGACCGCGTTCATCACGTAGCCGAGGTCTTTTTGCGGATCCGGGATCGGCAAGGCTTCGATATCGGCCAGGGTGCTGACGACCTTTTTGAAGCGCGGGCCTTCGCCGGTTTCAAAATACAGGCCTTGGCCCATGGCATCAGGAATGGTCAGGATGTCGGAAAACAGGATGGCCGCGTCCAGCTGAGGGAAGCGGTCCAGAGGCTGCAGCGTGACTTCACAGGCGAATTCAGCATTCTTGCACAGGCTCATGAAGTCACCGGCCTTGGCGCGGCTGGCACGGTATTCCGGCAAGTAGCGGCCGGCCTGACGCATCATCCAGACAGGCGTTACGTCTACGGGTTGCTTGAGCAAAGCGCGAAGGAAACGGTCATTCTTGAGATCAGTCATGTCTGCATCCGGAAAAAAAGTGGGGGCATTTTCTCAGAGACAGACGCAAAAGGCACGGCAAGAGCCGTGCCTTTTATCTATCGGGGCGATTTGACGCGGGGGTGATGTACAACTTCGCCGTCTTGTAGTCGCTGCCGAAGGCTGCGATAAGGGCCGAAGGACCTTCGCTTTTCAGGGAGAAAAACGACCCCTTCGGGCTCGATCGCAGCCTGCGGCAGCGACTACAGAGGGCAGGTTAAACGCCCAGGTAGTCCATGATCCCTTCTGCCGCGGTGCGGCCTTCGAAGATCGCGGTCACCACCAGGTCAGAACCGCGCACCATGTCGCCACCGGCAAAGATCTTCGGGTGGCTGGTCTGGTGCTTGAACTGCGACTGCTCAGGCGCAATTACGCGGCCCTGGCTGTCGGTGGCGATGTCGAACTGCTCAAACCACGGCGCCGGGCTCGGGCGGAAGCCGAACGCGATGATCACGGCGTCTGCCGGGATGATCTCTTCGGAACCCGGAATCGGCTCAGGGCTGCGACGGCCACGGGCGTCCGGCTCGCCGAGACGGGTCTCGACCACTTTCACGCCTTCAACCTTGCCGTCACCGACAATCGCAATCGGCTGACGGTTGTAGAGGAATTTCACGCCTTCTTCCTTGGCGTTTTTAACCTCTTTGCGCGAACCGGGCATGTTGGCTTCGTCACGACGGTACGCACAGGTCACCGACTTGGCGCCCTGGCGGATCGAGGTCCGGTTGCAGTCCATGGCGGTGTCACCACCGCCCAGCACCACGACCTTTTTGCCTTTCATGTCGACGAAATCTTCCGGCGATTTTTCAAAGCCCAGGTTGCGGTTGACGTTGGCAATCAGGAAATCCAGCGCGTCGTGCACGCCCGGCAAGTCTTCACCGGCAAAACCACCTTTCATGTAGGTGTAGGTGCCCATGCCCATAAAGACCGCGTCGTACTCGGCCAGCAGTTCTTCCATGCTGATGTCTTTACCGATTTCGGTATTGAGGCGGAACTCGATACCCATGCCGGTGAAGACTTCGCGGCGATTGCTCAGTACGGTTTTCTCCAGCTTGAACTCCGGGATACCGAAGGTCAGCAGACCGCCGATTTCCGGGTTCTTGTCGAAGACCACCGGGGTCACCCCGCCACGCACCAGCACGTCAGCGCAGCCCAGACCCGCAGGCCCGGCGCCGATAATGGCAACGCGCTTGCCGGTCGGCACCACTTTGGACATGTCCGGGCGCCAGCCCATGGCGAAGGCGGTGTCGGTGATGTACTTCTCGACCGAACCGATGGTCACCGCGCCAAAACCGTCGTTGAGGGTGCAAGCGCCCTCGCACAGACGGTCTTGCGGGCACACCCGGCCACACACTTCGGGCAGGGTGTTGGTTTGGTGCGACAGTTCAGCGGCGGCGAGGATGTTGCCCTCGGCCACCAGCTTGAGCCAGTTGGGAATGAAGTTATGCACAGGGCATTTCCATTCACAGTACGGGTTACCGCACCCCAGGCAGCGGTGGGCCTGGTCAGCTGACTGCTGGGGTTTGAAAGGTTCGTAGATTTCCACGAACTCTTTTTTGCGTTGACGTAACAGTTTCTTCTTCGGATCTTTGCGCCCGACATCGATGAACTGGAAGTCGTTACTCAGACGTTCAGCCATTGTTAAAACCTCATCAAACTCTTCAGGCGCATATCACTGCGGATTGGCACGGATGCTGGAAAGCAACGTTTTCAAGCTGGCAGCCTTAGGCTTGACCATCCAGAAACGACGCAGGTAATCATCGAGGTTATCCGCGAGATTACGGCCCCACTCGCTGTTGGTTTCCTCAACGTATTCGTCCAGCACGTGTTGCAGGTGGTTGCGATAGGCTTCCATCGCTTCGCCGCTGATACGCTGGATCTCCACCAACTCGTGGTTCACCTTGTCGACAAACGTGTTGTCCTGATCCAGCACGTAGGCGAAACCGCCGGTCATGCCTGAGCCGAAGTTGTAACCGGTTTTGCCCAGTACGCAGACAAAGCCGCCCGTCATGTATTCGCAGCAGTGGTCGCCTGTGCCTTCCACCACGGTGTGGGCACCGGAGTTACGCACCGCGAAACGCTCGCCTGCGGTGCCTGCGGCAAACAGCTTGCCGCCGGTGGCGCCGTACAGGCAGGTGTTGCCAACAATGGCGCTGTCCTGAGTTTTGTAGACGCTGCCCACAGGCGGCACGATCACCAGCTTGCCGCCGGTCATGCCTTTGCCCACGTAGTCGTTGGCGTCGCCTTGCAGGTACAGGTTCAAACCACCGGCGTTCCACACACCAAAGCTCTGACCGGCAGTGCCTTTGAAGCGGAACGTGATCGGCGCCTTGGCCATGCCCTGGTTGCCGTGAGCGCGGGCGATTTCACCCGAGATCCGTGCACCAATCGAACGGTCGCAGTTGCAGATGTCGAGGTCGAACTCGGCACCGCTCAGGTCGTTGATCGCCGAGCGGGCCATGTCGAGCATTTGCTCGGCCAGCAGGCCTTGGTCGAACGGCGGGTTGCGATCAACCTGGCAGAACTGCGGCTTGTCAGCCGGGATGTGGTCGCTGCCCAGCAACGGCGTGAGGTCGAGGTTGTGCTGCTTGGCGGTTTCGCCCGGCAGGATGTCCAGCAGGTCGGTACGCCCGATCAGCTCTTCAAGGCTGCGCACGCCCAGCTTGGCCAGCCACTCGCGGGTTTCTTCGGCCACGTAGGTGAAGAAGTTGACCACCATGTCGACGGTGCCGATGTAGTGGTTTTTACGCAGCGATTCGTTTTGCGTGGCCACACCGGTCGCGCAGTTGTTGAGGTGGCAAATACGCAGGTATTTGCAGCCCAGCGCGATCATTGGCGCGGTGCCGAAGCCGAAGCTTTCAGCGCCCAGAATCGCCGCCTTGATCACGTCGAGGCCGGTTTTCAGGCCGCCGTCGGTCTGCACCCGCACTTTGCCACGCAGGTCGTTGCCGCGCAGGGTCTGGTGGGTTTCCGCCAGGCCCAGTTCCCACGGCGCACCCGCGTACTTGATGGAGGTCAGCGGCGATGCACCGGTACCGCCGTCGTAGCCGGAGATGGTGATCAGGTCGGCATACGCCTTGGCCACGCCAGCGGCGATGGTGCCTACGCCCGCTTCAGCTACCAGCTTCACCGAGACCAGCGCTTTAGGGTTGACCTGCTTGAGGTCAAAGATCAGCTGCGACAAGTCTTCAATGGAGTAGATGTCGTGGTGTGGCGGTGGCGAAATCAGGGTCACGCCGGGCACGGCATAGCGCAGCTTGGCGATCAGGCCGTTGACCTTGCCGCCTGGCAGTTGCCCGCCCTCACCCGGCTTGGCGCCTTGGGCGACCTTGATTTGCAGCACTTCAGCGTTCACCAGGTATTCCGGCGTGACGCCAAAACGGCCGGTGGCCACTTGTTTGATTTTCGAGCTTTTGATGGTGCCGTAACGCGCCGGGTCTTCGCCGCCTTCACCGGAGTTGGAGCGGGCGCCCAAGCGGTTCATGGCTTCAGCCAGGGCTTCGTGCGCTTCTGGCGACAAGGCGCCGAGCGAGATACCGGCCGAGTCGAAGCGCTTGAGGATCGAGTCCAGCGGTTCGATCTCGTCGATGGCCAATGGCGTGTCGAGGGTTTTGACCTGGAACAGGTCGCGGATCATCGACACCGGGCGTTTGTCGACCAGTGCGGTGTATTCCTTGAACTTGCTGTAATCGCCCTGCTGCACAGCAGCTTGCAGGGTGGCGACCACGTCCGGGTTGTAGGCGTGGTACTCGCCACCGTGTACGTACTTGAGCAGACCGCCTTGCTGGATGGCTTTACGCGGGCTCCAGGCTTCAGCGGCGAGCAGTTTTTGCTCGGCTTCAAGGTCGACAAAACGCGCGCCCTTGATGCGGCTTGGCACACCACGGAAGCTCAGGTTGCAGACTTCTTCGGACAGGCCAATGGCTTCGAACAGTTGCGCACCGCGGTAGGACGCGATGGTCGAGATGCCCATCTTCGAGAGGATCTTGAGCAGGCCTTTGGTGATGCCTTTACGGTAGTTTTTGAACACTTCGTAAAGGTCGCCCAGCACTTCGCCAGTACGGATCAAGTCGCCCAGCACTTCGTAGGCCAGGAACGGGTACACCGCCGAGGCGCCGAAGCCGATCAGCACGGCAAAGTGATGCGGGTCGCGAGCGGTCGCGGTTTCGACCAGGATGTTGCTGTCGCAGCGCAGGCCTTTTTCGGTCAGGCGGTGGTGCACAGCGCCCACAGCCAGCGAGGCGTGGACCGGCAGCTTGCCCGGCGCGATATGACGGTCGGTCAATACGATCTGGCTATGGCCAGCGCGCGCGGCTTCTTCGGCCTGGTCGGCGATGTTGCGCACAGCGGCTTCAAGGCCGATCGACTGGTCGTAGTTGAGGTCGATGACCTGACGCTCAAAGCCCGGCAGGTCGAGGTTCATCAGCGAACGCCATTTGGCGGGCGAGATCACAGGCGAACTGAGGATGACGCGCGAAGCGTGCTCTGGCGATTCCTGGAAGATGTTGCGCTCGGCACCGAGGCAGATTTCCAGCGACATGACGATGGCTTCACGCAGCGGGTCGATCGGCGGGTTGGTAACCTGCGCGAACTGCTGGCGGAAGTAGTCGTACGGCGTGCGCACACGCTGGGACAGCACGGCCATTGGCGTGTCGTCACCCATCGAGCCCACGGCTTCGTAGCCTTGTTCGCCCAGTGGGCGCAGCACCTGATCGCGCTCTTCGAACGTGACCTGATACATCTTCATGTATTGCTTGAGCTGGTCGACGTCGTAAAACGCAGAACCGTGGTCGTTGTCTTCAATGGTGGCCTGAATGCGCAGGGCATTCTTGCGCAGCCACTGTTTGTAGGGGTGGCGCGACTTCAAGCGGTTGTCGATGGAGTCGGTGTCCAGCACCTGGCCGGTCTCGGTGTCGACCGCAAGGATTTGCCCTGGGCCAACGCGGCCTTTGGCGATCACGTCTTCAGGCTTGTAGTCCCACACGCCGATTTCGGAGGCGATGGTGATGTAGCCGTTGGTGGTCGTGACCCAGCGCGCCGGGCGCAGGCCGTTACGGTCGAGCAGGCAGACCGCGTAACGACCGTCGGTCATTACCACGCCCGCCGGGCCGTCCCACGGCTCCATGTGCATGGAGTTGTACTCATAGAACGCCCGCAGGTCGGGGTCCATGGTTTCAACGTTCTGCCATGCCGGTGGAATCAACATGCGCACGCCACGGAACAGGTCAATGCCGCCGGTGACCATCAACTCAAGCATGTTGTCCATGCTGGAGGAGTCAGAACCCACGCGGTTAACCAGCGGGCCGAGCTCGTCGAGATCGCCGATCAGGTCATTGGCAAACTTGGTGCGACGGGCCTGCGCCCAGTTGCGGTTGCCGGTAATGGTGTTGATCTCGCCGTTGTGGGCGAGAAAGCGGAATGGCTGAGCCAGCGGCCATTTCGGCAGGGTGTTAGTAGAGAAGCGCTGGTGGAACACGCAGATGGCGGTTTGCAGGCGCTCGTCGCTAAGGTCTGGATAGAAGGCGGTCAAGTCCGCCGGCATCATCAGGCCTTTATAGATAATGGTCTTGTGAGAAAAGCTGCAGATGTAGTGATCGGTGTCCGCTGCGTTGGCCACCGAAGAACGGCGACGGGCGCTGAACAGCTTGATCGCCATGTCTTGATCGCTGAGGCCGTCGCCTGCGATGAACACTTGCTCGATTTGTGGCAGACGTTCCAGCGCCAGACGACCCAGCACGCTGGTATCAATCGGGACTTTGCGCCAGCCCACCAATTGCAGGCCCGCCGCGAGGATTTCGCGGTTCATGTGGGCGCGGGCCGCTTCGGCCTTGATCGGGTCCTGGTTAAAAAACACCATGCCGACCGCATATTGCTTGGGCAAATCAGTGCCGAACTGTTCTTTGGCGACTGCACGCAAGAACTGATCGGGCTTTTGAATCAGCAGGCCACAACCGTCACCGGTCTTGCCGTCTGCGTTGATCCCACCGCGGTGGGTCATGCAGGTCAGGGCCTCAATGGCGGTTTGCAATAGGGTATGACTGGGTTCGCCCTGCATATGGGCTATCAGGCCGAAACCACAGTTATCCTTGAATTCATCGGGGTGGTACAGACCTGCTTTCATAGACACTTTCTCACCAGGCTGCCCCAAAAAGGGGCAAATTTCTTTTTAATTCAACCACCTGCTTTCCGCGCTGAACGTACGCCAGCTTAGCGGTAGCAAAAGGGTGGCCATTTTACACACCGTCGCAAAGACCCACAAATTAAGCGGCGATTAACCGTAAATTTATGTCGCATTGATGAAGGTTTAAAGCGATTGCTCGTGCTAGTCAAAACATTTTTGATGTTGACCGCCGCACGGCGCAGACACCACAACGCATGCGACTCGATTAAGTCGCATGCTGGGCGAATATTTTGATGGGTAAGGGTCTGTACGAAATGTTTTCGAGCGTAGGTTAGGCAAGGCGAAAACAGGCGAGGAAGCGGAGTTTACGGGTTGTAAATGAGCATTCCGAGCCTGTTTTCAACGCCGCATAACCGAGCGCAGATACATTTCGTGCAGAGCCTAGAACGGCGACCTGGGTAAAGTCGCCGTCTCATCAGCGAGCTGCTGCCAGTTCTTGTTGGACGCTGGCGACAGTGCGAGGCCAAGGTTTACCAGCCTGCGTCTTCGCTGGCAAGTTCTTGATTGCCGCAGTGGCGGCGGCATGGCTTGGGAAATTACCGTAAGTCACGACGTACAGCGGCTTGCCGTTCAAGGATTTCTTGAAATAACGGGCTTCGCCACCCAACTCTTTGGCGACATTTTGCGCTGACGCTTCAGAGCTGGTGCCGACGATCTGCACGACGTAGTTGCTGGCCGGTTGGCTGGCGTACCAGCTACCGCCCGGTGCAGCCTTGGCCACAGTCACCGGCTTCTCAGCAGGTTTGGCGGCAGGCTTGGGAGCCGGGGCCGGAGCGGGCTTGGCGGCTGGCGCAGGTGCAGGTTTGCTCGCAGCCACCGC
>NZ_WIWK01000015.1:0-73706 GCF_009600165.1 Pseudomonas sp. FSL R10-0399 | reverse complement strand
GGCCTGCGCCGACAGCTCCAGCCGCGCGCCATGCCGGGCAACCGCGACCACGTCTTGCCAGCGCAGGCGGGCATTGTCGATGATCACGGCATCAATCACGGTTGCTTCATTCTGTACGTTACTCATCGCTCACCTTTCTAACGCTAAACGGCCACGGCACGGCGTTGAACAAAACGGTCCACATAATCATCGGCCGGGGAATGAAGAATGTCCTTGGGCGTGCCCACTTGAATCAGCCGCCCGTCCTTGAGAATCGCAATCCGGTTGCCGATACGCACCGCTTCATCGAGGTCATGGGTGATGAACACGATGGTTTTATGCAGGGTCTTTTGCAGCTCCAGCAACTGGTCCTGCATTTCGGCGCGGATCAACGGGTCGAGGGCACTGAACGCCTCGTCCATCAAGATGATGTCGGTGTCGGCGGCCAAGGCCCGAGCCAGCCCCACACGCTGGCGCATGCCGCCCGACAGTTGGTGCGGGTATTTACTTTCGTAGCCCTTGAGGCCCACGGTATTGATCCAGTGCAGGGCGCGCTCGGCGCACAGGGCTTTGCTTTCGCCGCGCACTTTGAGGCCGTAGGCCACGTTGTCGAGCACGCTCTTGTGCGGCAACAAACCGAAACTCTGGAACACCATGCTGATTTTGTGGCGGCGAAATTGGCGCAGGGCTTCCATGTCGTATTGCAGGATGTCCTGGCCGTCCACCAGGATTGCGCCGCTGGTGGGGTCGATCAGGCGGTTGAAGTGACGCACCAAGGTCGATTTGCCCGAGCCCGACAGCCCCATAATGACGAAAATCTCGCCGGTGCCGATGCTCAGCGACAGGTCATTGACCCCCACCACACAGCCGGTCTGGGCCAGCACCTGGTCTTTGGTTTTGTGCTGCTGGATCAAGGCCAACGCTTCTTTGGAGCGGCTGCCAAAAATCTTGAACACATTTTTGACTTCAATTTTGGAAGGCGTGGTCATGTTCATTTGCTCATCTCATGCCGTGGGCGGCCATACGCCTGGGTAATGCGGTCGATCACCACCGCCAGAATCACGATTGCCAGCCCGGCCTCCAACCCTTTGCCGACGTTGAGCGTTTGAATGCCCACCAGCACGTCCTCGCCCAAGCCACGGGCGCCAATCATCGAAGCGATCACCACCATCGAAAGCGCCATCATCGTGGTCTGGTTGATACCGGCCATGATGCTCGGCATCGCCAGCGGCAGTTGCACGCCGAACAGTTGCTGCCAGCGGTTGGCACCAAAGGCGTTGATGGCTTCCATGACTTCACCGTCGACCTGGCGAATGCCCAAGTCAGTCAGGCGAATCAGCGGCGGCGCGGCGTAGATCACAGTGGCGAAAATCGCCGGCACTTTGCCCAAACCAAACAGCATCAGCACCGGGATCAAATACACGAAGCTGGGCATGGTTTGCATGATGTCGAGCACCGGCATCAGTACCGCCCGCAAGCGATTGCTGCGCGCCGCCAGAATGCCCAGCGGGATGCCGATGAGCACCGAAATCAAGGTGGCCACCAGCATCAATGCCAAGGTTTGCATCAGCTTGTCCCACAAGCCCACGGCACCCACCAAAAACAGCAAGCCGACAATCACCGCCGTGGTCGTTGCCTTGCGTGTTGCATGCCAGGTAATGCCCGCAACGATGGCCAGCACCAGCCACCACGGCGCCATGCGCAGCACGGTTTCGAGGTTGACGATGGCCCACAGCAAGGTGTCGGAAATATGCCGGAACACATCGCCATAGTTGGTCACCAGCGCGTCAACCCAGCCGTTGACCCAGTCCGCTACAGAGAATGTAAAACGTTCGGGAAACATAAAGACTCTCGATCAAATGAAAGGGACGTTATCCACAGCTACAGCGTCCGCTCTCATAGCGCCGCTTCGATTTTTTTGGCAGCGTCTTCATCGACCCAGGCATGCCAGACTTCCGGATGCTCCTTGAGGAACAGCTTGGCCAGTTTTGCCGAGTCGATGCGTTCTTTGCTCATGCGGGCCAGGTTCTGGTTAAGCAGATCAATCGGCAGGTTGACCTTCTCCAGCACCGCGACCAGTTCCGGTGCTTGCTCGCTGAAGGTTTTGGAGACGCCCACTTTGATGTCTACGTGCTTGTCGACACCGGGTTTCTCGTCCAGCTTGACCAGGTCAACGCTGCCCAGCAGCGGGGTTGGCGACCAGTAGTAGAACAGGATCGGCTCGCCACGGCGGTAGCTCGACAGTACGGCCGCATCGAGGGCCGGGCCGGTGCCCGGGCGGAAGTTGGTATAGCTGTTTTCCAGGCCGTACTCCTTGAGCATGGCGCTGTTGTCCAGCTCACAGGTCCAGCCCGCCGGGCAGTTGTAGAAGCGGCCCTTGGTCGGCTCTTCCTGGTCTTTGAACACCGAGGCGTACTGGGCCAAATCGGCAATCGACTTGAGGTTCGGCGCGCTGGCTTTGATCTTGCGGCTCTCATCGCCTTCGATCACATAACGCGGCACGTACCAGCCTTCAACGGCGCCCACCACCGGAGCGCCGACGCCCACCACCTTGCCGGCTTTCTCGGCCTTGACCCAGACGTTGCTGCGGCCCACCCACTCTTCGGCAAACACTTGAATGTCGTTGCTGCTCAGGGCGTTTTCCATGGCGATGGAGTTGCCCGGCAAGCTGTCGGTTTTACAGCCGTAGCCTTTTTCCAGCACGAACTGCATCAGGTCGGTGAAGAGCATGCCGCTCTCCCAGTTGAGCCCGGCAAATTTCACCGGTTTGCCGGATTCACACCAGGTGGCCGCCTGGGCGGTGCCTGCAGCAACTAACACGCTGAGGGAAAGTAATGGAGTCAGCAGAGTCTTGTAGATTTTCATTGTGTGACACTCCTAATCATTAATGGCCAATGGGGCTAATCGCCGCCTACAAACTGGGCAGGGTCTGGCGCACGATCAGTTCATTGAGGCACCGCGACGCCAGTAACTGCTGGGCGGCGTCGATGTCGGGCGCGAAGAAGCGGTCTTTTTCATAAAACGCCACTTTGTTGCGCAGGGTGGTGCGGGCGATTTCGAGTTTGGGGGAGGTTTTGAGGCCAGTACGCAGGTCCAGGCCCTGGCAGGCGGCCAGCCATTCCACGGCGAGCACGCCGCGAACGTTTTCGGCCATGTCCCACAAGCGCTTACCCGCCGCCGGAGCCATTGATACGTGGTCTTCCTGATTGGCCGAGGTGGGAATGCTGTCGACACTGTGCGGGTGCGCCAGCGCCTTGTTCTCGCTGGCCAACGCGGCCGCGGTGACTTGGGCAATCATGAAGCCCGAATTGACGCCGCCATTGGCCACCAGAAACGGCGGCAATTGCGACATGTGTTTGTCCATCATCAACGAGATGCGCCGCTCGCTCAGGGCACCGATTTCAGCAATGGCCAAGGCCATGTTGTCGGCGGCCATGGCGACCGGCTCGGCGTGGAAGTTGCCGCCAGAGATCACGTCGCCCTGTTCGGCAAACACCAGCGGATTATCCGACACGGCGTTGGCCTCAGTGCCCAGCACTTCGGCCGCCTGACGCAACTGCGTCAGGCAGGCGCCCATCACTTGTGGCTGGCAACGCAGGGAATACGGGTCTTGAACCTTGTCGCAATTTTTGTGTGATTCGGACACTTCGCTGCTCGTACCCAGCAGGTCGCGGTACAGCGCGGCAGCATCGATTTGCCCCCGCTGGCCGCGCGCGGCATGGATGCGCGCATCAAAGGGTGAGCGCGAGCCCAGCACCGCTTCAACCGTGAGGCTGCCGCAGGCAATGGCGGCGGCAAACAGGTCTTCGCCTTCAAACAGCCCGCGCAGGGCAAAGGCGGTCGACACCTGCGTGCCATTGAGCAAAGCCAGGCCTTCTTTGGCCGCCAAGGTCAGCGGCGTGAGGCCCGCCTGTTTCAGCGCGGCGCCAGCCTCCAGCCATTCACCGTTGTAACGCGCCTTGCCCTCCCCCAACAGCACCAGCGACATGTGCGCCAACGGCGCCAAATCGCCCGAAGCGCCGACCGAGCCCTTGAGCGGAATATGCGGATACACCTGGGCATTGATCAGCGCAATCAGGGCATCGATCACCACCCGGCGGATCCCCGAAAAGCCACGGCTCAGGCTGTTGACCTTGAGCACCATGATCAGGCGCACCAAGTCATCGCTGAGCGGCTCACCGACACCCGCTGCATGGGACAACACCAGAGAACGCTGGAGGTTTTCCAGGTCTTCGCTGGCAATTTTTGTCGACGCCAGCAAACCAAAACCGGTGTTGATGCCGTAAATGGTGCGGTGCTCGGCAAGGATCTGCTCCACACACGCCACGCTGGCATCAATCTGCGCGCTAGCGCTGTCGTCCAGGCTGAGGCTCACCGGCTGCTGATAAATGTCACGCAGTTGGGCAAGGCTCAGTTGGCCGGGGATCAGGTTTAAACGGTTCACATTGATGCTCCTTGGAAAAGGGTCCGGGCCGTTAATCGCTGCGTTGAGTGTATGCACTCCGTGGGAGCGGGCTTGCTCGCGAATGCATCACAACCTGCATCGCGAGCAAGCCCGCTCCCACAAGGGATATGCATCCTCTGGGCTTAGCCGTTGACCATCGGCAGGTTCAGGCCCTGTTCGTTGGCGCAGTCGATAGCGATCTGGTAACCCGCATCCGCATGGCGCATCACACCGGTCGCCGGGTCGTTGTGCAGCACGCGGGCAATGCGCTCGGCCGCTTCGTCGGTGCCGTCACACACAATGACCATGCCCGAGTGCTGCGAGAAGCCCATGCCAACGCCGCCGCCGTGGTGCAGCGACACCCAGGTCGCGCCGCTCGCGGTGTTGAGCAAGGCGTTGAGCAGCGGCCAGTCAGAGACGGCGTCCGAACCGTCTTGCATCGATTCGGTTTCACGGTTCGGGCTGGACACCGAACCTGAGTCCAAGTGGTCGCGGCCAATCACGATCGGTGCTTTCAGCTCACCGCTGCGCACCATTTCGTTGAACGCCAGGCCCAGCTTGGCGCGCTGGCCCAGGCCAACCCAGCAAATACGCGCTGGCAAACCCTGGAAGCTGATGCGCTCGCGGGCCATGTCCAGCCAGTTGTGCAGGTGGTCGTCGTCAGGGATCAGCTCTTTGACCTTGGCGTCGGTTTTGTAGATGTCTTCTGCATCGCCCGACAGTGCAACCCAACGGAACGGGCCAATGCCACGGCAGAACAATGGGCGGATGTAGGCCGGAACAAAACCCGGGAAGTCGAACGCATTTTCAACGCCCACTTCTTTGGCCATCTGGCGGATGTTGTTGCCGTAGTCGAAGGTCGGAATACCGGCTTTCTGGAACGCCAGCATGGCTTCTACGTGTTCGCCCATCGAGGCTTTGGCGGCTTTGACGACGCCCGCCGGATCGGTCACGGCGCGGTCGCGGTACTGCTCCCAGGTCCAGCCTTTTGGCAGGTAGCCATTGAGCGGGTCGTGGGCGCTGGTCTGGTCGGTGACCATGTCCGGGCGAATGCCACGGCGCACCATTTCTGGCAGCAGTTCAGCGGCGTTACCGCACAGTGCGATGGAGATCGCCTTGCCTTCGGCGGTGTATTTGGCGATGCGGGCCAGGGCGTCATCCAGGTCGGCGGCTTGTTCGTCGACGTAGCGCGTGGCCAAGCGGAAGTCGATGCGGCTTTGCTGACATTCGATGTTCAGTGAGCACGCGCCCGCCAGGGTCGCAGCCAGCGGTTGTGCGCCGCCCATGCCGCCCAAACCTGCGGTGAGTACCCATTTGCCGACCAGGCTGCCGTTGTAATGCTGGCGACCGGCTTCAACGAAGGTTTCGTAGGTGCCCTGAACGATGCCCTGGCTGCCGATGTAGATCCAGCTGCCGGCGGTCATCTGGCCGTACATGGCCAGGCCTTTGGCGTCGAGTTCGTTGAAGTGCTCCCACGTGGCCCAATGCGGCACCAGGTTGGAGTTGGCGATCAGTACCCGTGGTGCGTTGCTGTGGGTTTTGAACACGCCGACCGGCTTGCCCGATTGCACCAGCAGGGTTTCGTCGTCGTTGAGGTTGGTCAGGCTTTCGACGATTTTGTCGTAGCACTCCCAGTTACGCGCCGCACGACCAATACCGCCATACACCACCAGCTCGGTCGGGTTTTCTGCCACCTGTGGATCAAGGTTGTTCATCAGCATCCGCAGGGGTGCTTCAGTCATCCAGCTTTTAGCCGTGAGCTGAGTGCCACGGGCGGCGCGGATCTCACCTTCGCGGTGACGGTTGAACGCGACAGGCGATTTAGGGGTAGTTGAAGTCACGGGTAACTCCTCAGTGCTGGGCAGGTGAACACTTATGTACTTGTACATACAAGCATATGCAAGTAAGCGGCCAACGTGACTTTGCTGTCAATTAAAACATCGCGACATGGGTTGAAAGGCCCGAAAACAAGGGCGTTGAGGCACGCACAAGGTTTGCTTAAACATGCAGGAGGGAGAGTAAGGGGATGTTACTTGAAGGGCGTTTTGCGTCTTTTTGGGGCGTTAGGTAACAAGATGGGGCGTGGCTTAACTCGACTTGTGGGAGCGGGCTTGCTCGCGATGCAAACAACGCCGTGTATCAGGCACATCGCAGTGATGCTATCGCGAGCAAGCCCGCTCCCACATTTTCAGACCCTATTCAACTCAATCACGCAGCTACGGCCGGTGATGGCGATCTCAAGCAGCTCGCGATTACCGTTCAGTTGCAGGCAATCGTAGCGGCCAAGTTGTTCGTGACGCGTGTCACCCACGCGTACGTCAACGTGCTCATCAGCAGCAAACACCAGCACGGTCTGCGCCGGGGTGAACAAGCGGCTACCGCCTTGCAGCCATTGCAGGCGGGCGCTGTAACGCTGAGGGGCGTAGATCAGGTTGAAGTCGCGGATCGGCCCGTCGATCAAGCGGCAGCTGACCTCGCTGTCACCTTTAAAAGCAAAGGCATCGAACGGTAACAACGCCCGGCTCTGCTCGCCGTCCACCTGCAGGTGCATGCCCGCGCCTTGCAGCACGGTGATGACTCGCTGGTAACCGTCGAAACGCGAAAAGCCGCCCGACTCGCCAATGTCGGCAATCGACAAGCGCCAGCCGAAGCCATTAAGGCCTTCACCGGCATCGCGGGTGATTTCTTCTGTGCTGCCGCCGCCGTTTTTCCACGGCATGCGCGGGTAATCGGCGGCGCGTAAAACGGTGAGTTCGCTCATTTGCTGAAACGTCCTTCCAGGCGATGACGGGAACCGGGGTGGATCAGACGAGCGGCAGTCACTGGCTGACGGCCCGACCACGTGCGGCGGCGAATCAGCAGGCACGGCTCGCTGGCTTCAATTTGCAGCAGCTTGCACTCTTTGGGGTCAGCCAAAATCGCTTCGACCACGTGCTCACCTTCGGTCAGCGGTGCGACCTGCGACAGATAGGCGTAAGGCGTTTGCCGAGTGAAATCTTGCTTGAGGTAGTCCGGGGCGACGAGC
Organism: Pseudomonas sp. FSL R10-0399; assembly: GCF_009600165.1. Classification (NCBI taxonomy): domain Bacteria; kingdom Pseudomonadati; phylum Pseudomonadota; class Gammaproteobacteria; order Pseudomonadales; family Pseudomonadaceae; genus Pseudomonas; species Pseudomonas sp. FSL R10-0399. The sequence continues at coordinate 66,258 of NZ_WIWK01000015.1, read as the reverse complement.
GCGTTGACGAAACGGTCCTCAATTTGCACAGGAATACCGTTTTCGTAATGCACGATCAACGAATGAAACACTTTCTGCCCTTCACGCATGTCGAGGACGGCTGCGCGCTCGGAACCGGCCAGTTCTTCAGCCAGGCTGATCACTTTGCAGGTGTGCTTATGGCCACGGGCGGCGATTTCGTCGGCAATGTTATTGACTTCAAACAGCGCGGATTGCGTTTTTGGCTCGGCCACGAAGGTGCCAACACCCTGCATGCGCACCAGCAGGCCGTCTGCGGTCATTTCGCGCAGCGCCCGGTTGATGGTCATGCGGCTGAAGCCCAGTTGGCTGACCAGCTCGCTTTCAGACGGCACGCGGTAATGCGGCGGCCAGTTACCGCTCTCGATTTGCTGAGTGATCATCTGTTTTACGCGCGCGTAAAGCGGGGCTGGACTGTCGCCCATGTGGGCGGCCAGCGGGGGCACGACAGGCGGAGTCGACACAGGCAATCCTTGTTCATGAGTTAAGGGGCGTAGCTTGCCGGAGTTTACCGGGCAGGCAAACGTCTGTATATGTATATACAAATTTCCACGATGGGGTGCTCAACCGATGTCCGTCTTCTTCGCCGAACGTGCGCTGTTACCCACAGGCTGGGCTACTCATGTCCGCATCGAGGTCGGGGCCGACGGCTTTCTGACCCGTATTCAAGCCAATGCCGATGCCCAAGGCGCACAACGCTTGAACGGCCCGGTGTTACCGGGCATGCCGAATCTGCACTCCCATGCGTTTCAGCGGGCCATGGCCGGTTTGGCCGAAGTGGCGGGCAACCCCAACGACAGCTTCTGGACCTGGCGCGACCTGATGTACCGGCTGGTCGGCAAAATCAGCCCCGAGCAATTGGGCGTCATCGCCCGCCAGTTGTACATCGAAATGCTCAAGGCCGGGTACACCTCGGTGGCGGAATTCCATTACGTGCACCACGACCTGTCGGGCCAGCCTTACGCCAACCCGGCCGAGCTGGCGCTGCGCATCAGTGAAGCGGCGCGCTCCACCGGCATAGGCTTGACGTTGCTGCCGGTTCTGTACAGCCATTCCGGTTTTGGCGGCCAGGCGCCTAACGATGGCCAGCGCCGTTTTATCAACAGCACCGAGCAATACCTGAGCTTGCAGCAACAGTTAAAGCCCCTGTTGGCGCAACAACCGGCGCAACAACTGGGCCTGTGTTTCCACTCGCTGCGGGCCGTCACCCCCGAACAACTACACGACGTGCTACGCGCCAGCGACACGGCGTGCCCGGTGCATATCCACATCGCCGAGCAGCAAAAGGAAGTCGATGACTGCCTGAGCTGGAGCGGCAAACGCCCGATCCAATGGCTGTATGACAACGTTGAAGTCGACGCGCGCTGGTGCCTGGTGCATGCCACCCACGCGACCCCCGATGAGGTGCGCCTTATGGCGCACAGTCAGGCCGTGGCCGGTCTGTGCCTGACCACAGAAGCCAACCTGGGCGACGGTATTTTCCCGGCAGTGGACTACCTCGCGCAAAACGGCCGCATGGGCATTGGCTCAGACAGCCACGTGTCGCTGAGCGTGGTTGAAGAGTTGCGCTGGCTGGAATACGGCCAGCGTTTACGCGACCAACGGCGCAACCGCCTGTACCGCAGTGACCAGCCGATGATCGGGCGCACCCTGTACGACGCCGCCGTGGCGGGCGGTGCACAGGCGATGGGCCAGCCGGTAGCCGGGTTGGCCGTGGGCCAGCGGGCTGACTGGCTGGTACTCGACGGCAACGACCCGTATCTGGCGACGGCGCAGGAAGACGGGATTCTCAACCGCTGGTTGTTTGCCGGCGGCGATCGGCAGGTCCGTGACGTGGTGGTGAACGGCCAATGGGTGGTGCGTGACAGGCGCCATGCAGATGAAGATGTGAGCAGCCGGGACTTCACTCGCGTGTTGAAAGAACTTCTGGGGGAATAAAGTGTGGGAGCGGGCTTGCTCGCGATTCAGACGACTCGATGTATCAGGTACACCGCGTCGATGCTATCGCGAGCAAGCCCGCTCCCACCGGTTCAAATCCACTCATCTGCCAGGTGGTGTTCGGCCCAGTGGCGTACGTCGGCGTAGGGGTAGTTTTCCAGGGCGGCAAAACCTGCAATCGAACGCGCTTTGATCTTGGTGAATAACGGCACGCTAATGCCGCACAAAAAACGGGTCACGCGTTCCGCCGGTGGATAACTGCCTGTGTACTCCTGATGCCTGTGGATAAAAGCACCGCACAGCGCGTCAAAGTTTTTATCCACAAGCGGCGCCAGCGCGGGCGGGTCGGGCAAGCGCGCAATCTGCCCCGCACACACAGAGCAATGCCCGCACTGCTGCGGCGCCTGCTCATCGCCAAAGTACTGCGCCAGCCGATAACTCAGGCAGGTATCACTGGAGAACAGCGCCAGCATTGCGTGAATACGCGCAATTTCGCTGCGCTCATGGGCGGTGAAGTACTGATGCAACTCAAGGCTCAGCGCCTGTGCATCTACCTCAGTCACCAGCACGTTATAGACCTCGGTCATCTGCTTGCTTTCAAGCTCGATCCAACCCTTCTCCTGAAAGTAGTCCAGCGCCTTGACCACTCGATTGCGGTCCGCCTGATGCTGCTCGTACAGGGTGTCAAAGTTCACCGTGGCCCAGGTCCGGGCACGGCTGGAGGTCTGGATAATCGCCGCTACAAACTGTTGGCGCTCGCCTTCAAACTTGGCCAGCAAGGTGTCGGGCTCGATCAAGAACTTGAAGCGGTACTCGGCAAAATAGGCGTAACGCGGGGCGATCAGGCCGCGCAACTCCAACTGCACCAACAGGGTTTTGAGGGGTAACTGGCGGATGTTGCTCTGGTCCGACAGTGGCGTCAGCATGAACTCCCACTGCCCTTCGGCAATCGCTGCACTCAGTTCTTCCAGCACACAGCGGATGCCTTGCAGCTCTGGCGTGTCGCCATACACAAAGTTTTCCAGGACATTGAGGCTGTCGCGATTGGCCAGGACCAGACACTCGGACGTTGCGCCATCGCGACCGGCGCGGCCGATTTCCTGGCTGTAGTTTTCAATCGACTTGGGCAGGTCAAAATGCACCACGTTGCGAATGTCGCTTTTGTCGATACCCATGCCGAAGGCAATAGTCGCAACGATGCAATTGAGTTGGCCCGCCATGAACTGGCGCTGGATGCTTTCCCGTTGCTCGTGGGGTAAGCCTGCGTGGTAAGCGTTGGCGTTGATCCCGTGTTGGCTCAGGTGTTGGGCGATCTGTTCGGCAGTTTTTTGCAAAGTGACGTACACAATGCTCGGCTGGCCGAGACGCTCGCCCATCCACTGCACCAGACGCTGACGCTTGGCCGCGCCGGTGACGGGCTCGACCCACAGATCCAGGTTGGCGCGATAAAAACCGGTGGTGACGACATCCGACTCGGCAATCGCAAATTTGCGCTGCATGTCAGCGATCACAGCGGGCGTGGCCGTGGCCGTCAGCAGCAAGGCTTGCGGGATATTGAACTGGTGCTGGTAGTCCGGCAGCTTCAAGTAATCCGGGCGAAAGTTATGCCCCCACTCAGAAATACAGTGCGCCTCGTCCACCACCAGTAATGAAATTGGCACCTGCTGCAAAAAGTGACGAAAGCGCTCGTTCTTCAGGCGCTCAACCGACACCATCAGAATCTTCAACTCACCCGCCTTGGCCCGCGCCATGACAGCGCTGGCCTCATCGCGGCTTTGCACCGAGTCGATACTGGCGGCAGCAATGCCATGACGCTGCAAAAACGCCAGTTGATCCTGCATCAGCGCCAGCAGCGGCGATACCACCAGCGTCAGATGCGGCAGCAACAATGCAGGCAACTGGTAACACAACGACTTGCCCGACCCCGTCGGAAAAATCGCCGCCGCCGAACGCCCGGCCAGCACCGCACTGATCGCCGCCTCTTGGCCTGCGCGAAACTGTGGATAACCGAAAACCTGTTCCAGGGTGTTGTACATCGCTGTCACTCCATTGACCGCCGCAGAGTCCTGAACCGTAGCGCAGGGTTTGCGGCGAATCGAGAAAAGGTCGGGGGCAAATTGAGAGGGGATGATACAGGGTCAAGCGCTTGTCGCTGTCCAGAGCCTTGAATGGCAACCTCACGAACCCACCTGAAGCACGGAGCATCGATTTTTAATTTGGTTTATGGTGCTGACGATTCGCCTGAAGACCTGTCTTTGATTACCACATGGATTTCTGATCATGAAACTCGCCAGCACCCTCCCCGACACACCGGCCCTGCGCGAGCTGATGCAGTTGCTGCATGAAGAAATCGGCCTGCCCGAGCACAAGACCATCAGCCTCAAGACCTCGATCAACCTCGACCTGGGTTGCAATGGCAGCGATGCCCAGCATTTGATGGAAAGCTTGGAGGAGCGCTTCGGGCTGGAACTGGCCGATTACGATGCGTATCGCTATTTCCACCCGGCGGGCAACGACCCGCATTTCAAGCGCAACGCCAAAGGCCGGGGCAACAAGGTGCCGCTGACCATTGGCATGCTGTATGAAGCCATCAGACTCGGGCATTGGGACACACAAGCCCTGGAAGCCTGAACTGGACCTGTAGGAGCGAGCTTGTCTCGCGATCCTTAAATCTTCAGGCACAAAAAAACCGCCCTTTCAGGCGGTTTTTTTGTAGATCAATGCGCTAACCGATACTTACAGCTTCGGGCCAGCAGCTTTGATCGCGTCGCTGACGTCGAACTTCTTGAAGTTCTCAACGAACAGGCCAGCCAGGGCTTTGGCCGCTTCGTCGTAGGCCGCTTTGTCAGCCCAGGTGTTACGTGGGTTCAGCAGGGCAGTGTCAACACCCGGTACGGCCAATGGCACGTCGAGGTTGATGGTGTCCAGGTGCTCGGTTTCTGCGCCGATCAGAGCACCGCTCTGGATCGCTGCAATCACGCCACGGGTGGTCGGGATGTTGAAGCGCTTGCCAACGCCGTAGCCGCCGCCAGTCCAACCGGTGTTAACCAGGTAAACCTTGGAGCCGAAACCGCGGATGCGCTTGATCAGCAGCTCTGCGTATTCGCCAGCAGGACGTGGGAAGAATGGCGCGCCGAAGCAGGTAGAGAAGGTCGACTTGATGCCGCTGCCCGAACCCATTTCAGTCGAACCTACCAGTGCGGTGTAACCCGACAGGAAGTGGTAAGCCGCTTGTTCTTCGCTGAGGATCGACACCGGTGGCAGTACGCCGGTCAGGTCGCAGGTCAGGAAGATCACAGCGTTTGGCTCGCCACCGAGGTTTTTCGGTGCGCGTTTTTCGATCAGTTCACGCGGGTAAGCAGCACGGCTGTTTTGCGTCAGGCTGTCGTCTGCGTAGTCCGCTTTTTTGGTGACTGGATCAATAACAACGTTTTCCAGTACCGCGCCGTGCTGGATGGCTTTCCAGATCACCGGCTCGTTTTTCTCGGACAGGTCGATGCACTTGGCATAGCAACCGCCTTCGATGTTGAACACCACGCCCACGCCCCAGCCGTGTTCGTCGTCACCGATCAGGTAACGGCTTTCGTCAGCCGACAGGGTGGTTTTACCGGTGCCCGACAGGCCGAAGAACAGGGTCACGTCGCCCTCTTCGCCCATGTTGGCCGCACAGTGCATCGGCAGAACGTCGACTGCTGGCAGCAGGAAGTTTTGAACCGAGAACAGGGCTTTTTTCATTTCGCCGGCGTAACGCATGCCTGCGATCAGCACTTTTTTGGCTGCAAAGTTGATGATCACGCAACCGTCGGAGTTGGTGCCATCACGCTCTGGCTCGCAAACGAAGTTCGGTGCGTTGATGATTTGCCACTCGTCTTTGCCCGCCGGGTTGTACTGTTCCGGGTTGATGAACAGGCAACGGCCAAACAGGTTGTGCCACGCGGTTTCGGTGGTCATTTTGACGGGCAGGTAGTGCGCCGGATCAGAGCCTACATGAACGTGAGAAACGAAACGCTCACGCTCAGCCACGTAAGCCGAAACACGGTTCCACAGCGCGTCGAACTTGTCGGCCGGGAACTTGCGGTTGATCGGGCCCCAGGCGATTGCGTCCTGAGTGGTCGGTTCTTCAACAATGAAGCGGTCAGCAGGTGAACGACCCGTGCGATGGCCGGTACGAACAACCAGTGCACCGCTGTCGGCAAGCTCGCCTTCACCACGGTTCAGGGCTTCTTTTACCAGTTCGTCGATGCTCAGATCGATGTGCACGGCGTTATTAGCTTGCGTCATGAGGTTCCCCGTCGGCCATTGGCCGAGTGCGCCAAACGTTTTGTAGTAGAAATAGTTGCACTACTACCGCGAAAAAAGTGGGCCGGATTATGCCAGAAATGGCCAAAAAGAGTAGGGCCCACCTGTCAGAACCGCGCAAGAACGGTAATTGACAGGTGTTTCACCTGCGCTGAAACGTTTTAGTGATGAGTATTGGAAGGCGACTGAACACCCGCGCCGGAGAATAATTGATCCACATCGGCCGCATCGAACAGGTATTGAGCGTTACAAAACTGGCAATCGATCTCGATATGACCACCGTGTTCGGCCACCAGATTGAGCGCATCTTCATGGCCCAGGCTGGTCAATGCATTGCCTGAACGCTCACGCGAGCAACTGCATTTGAACTCAAGTGCTTCTGAGTCAAACACGCGCACGGTTTCTTCGTGGTACAGACGGTGCAGGATGGTTTCGTTGTCCAGCCCCATCAGTTCTTCAGCCTTGAGCGTATCGCCCAGCATCAGCAGTTCTTTCCACTTATCAGCACGCTCGTCTTCGTCATGGATCATGTCGGCGGGCAGTTGCTGCAAGAGCATGCCACGTGCACGCAGGCCGTCTGCTTTCAGCCAGAAACGCGTAGGCACTTGCTGAGACATGACGAAGTAATTGGTGAAGCAGTCAGCCAGCGTGTCGCCATCCAGGTCCACAAAACCCTGGGAGCGTTCGCCCACTTTGGGCACAACGGTAATGGCCAGCAGACCGTCTGGCAGCAGGTCGGCCAAGGTGGCATCCGGGGCAATCTGCTCAGGATCAAAACGGGCCAGGCCACGGATTTCGCGCTCGCTGGTGCACTCGATGGTCAACAATGGCACCGGGCCTTCGGAACGCGCTTGCAAGCTGAGCAAACCGTCGTTTTTCTGGTTGCCCACCAGCAGCGCCGCTGCCGCCATCAGCTCGCCCAGCAATTGCTGGACCGGTTCTGGGTAGTTATGTTTGGCCAACACTTCTGCGTAGCTGTGCTCAAGCGAAACCAGCTCGCCACGGGCATCGCAGGTGTCAAACATAAAGCGTTGGGTGGCGTCTTTTGGGAGGTCGTTTTTGAGTAAATCGGACATAAGAATAGAGTTCTGAATGGGTTACTTAATGTAGGTGGGGCTTTAACAGGCCGCTGGCTAATAACCCTATATGGCGTTTCACCTGCGCAGTTACAAGTCATGTCTGCACAGACACGACGCACGGCAAAGCAATGGCAGCCCACAACGTATCCGCCACTGCTGTTGTTACAAATCGCTCACGTCATGCAACTGGTGCAGTTGGCGACGTTGTTTTTTGGTCGGCTTGCCGTCGGTACTGATCCCCATCGCCCCGGCCTTGCGCAGCGCGGCCGCGTTTTCGCGCTTGGCGATGCTTTGTTCGGTTTCGGCATACAGCGTTTGCGCCTCCGGGGCGCCACGACGTACCACCGACAAGGCTTTGACTTCGACGGTGCGCTCTTCAAGCCCTACCCGGATCTGCAACTCATCACCCACACGCGGCTCTTTGCTGGGCTTGCAACGCTCGCCACGGCAGTGAACCTTGCCACTTTCAATGGCCGCCTTGGCCAACGCCCGGGTTTTATAGAAGCGGGCGGCCCACAGCCATTTGTCCAACCGGACTTTGTCGTCCTCTTCCTGTTTCTGCGCCATTGGAAGCCCCTTCATTTAAATTCACAGAACTGTACTACTACTTTTGATGAACCAAGGAAGGAATACGCCCGATAGAATGCTCATCGGCCAACATTGCAGCTCAATCACTGCATTGCATCCCCCCGTAGGAAAACTGTCGCCATTTGCCAGCTATTCTGCGTGAATACCGCTTGTTGGCTTTCATGTGTGACCTGCAGGGCCCTTCCTGCAACCTGAATACGTTAATCGCTGGTTACTTATATTGAAGACATTTGATCATTTGACCGTTGTCGGTCTGCGCGAGTGGGTGGCGCTGCCCGATTTGGGCGTCGCCGGCTTGCGCGCGAAAATCGACACCGGCGCCAGTACCTCCAGCTTGCACGCCACCGAGATCGAGCCTTTTGAGCGCGACGGTGTCGAGTGGGTACGTTTCAATGCCCATTTGGGCACGTTGGTACAACTGCGCCACCGTCGCTGCGAAGCGCCGTTAGTGGCGATTAAAACCATTAAGAGCTCAAACGGTCACACACAGGTGCGCTATGTCATACGCACCGACTTGGCCTTGGGTGATCATGTGTGGCAAGTCGAATTCACCCTCGCTTGCCGCAAATCGATGCGCTACCGCCTGTTGCTGGGCTCAAAAGCGCTGGTCGACGGCCAGTTGGTCGTTAACCCGGGGCAAAAATACGTTCAAGACAAGCCGGTGTTTCCGGTGACTACTACCTCCTCCAAAGGTGCTGCATGAAGATCGCTGTGCTGTCGCGCAACCCGCGTCTGTATTCCACTCGTCGCCTGGTTGAGGCCGGGACCGAACGAGGCCATGAGATGGTGGTGATCGATACCTTGCGCGCCTATATGAACATTGCCAGTCATAAGCCGCAGATCCATTACCGTGGCAAGCCGCTGGAAGGCTTTGATGCAGTAATCCCGCGCATTGGTGCATCCGTGACGTTTTACGGCTGTGCGGTGTTGCGCCAGTTCGAAATGATGGGCGTGTTTCCGCTCAATGAGTCGGTGGCCATTGCCCGTTCACGTGACAAATTGCGCTCGCTGCAATTGCTCTCGCGTCGTGGCCTGGGCTTGCCGGTGACAGGTTTTGCCCACTCGCCGGATGACATCCCGGACTTGATCGAAATGGTTAACGGCGCACCGCTGGTGATCAAGGTATTGGAAGGCACGCAAGGCATTGGCGTGGTGCTGTGTGAAACCGCGACGGCGGCCGAGTCGGTGATCGAAGCCTTTATGGGCCTCAAGCAGAACATCATGGTGCAGGAATACATCAAGGAAGCGGGCGGTGCCGATATCCGTTGCTTCGTGGTGGGCGACAAGGTGATTGCCGCCATGAAGCGCCAGGCCAAGCCGGGCGAGTTCCGCTCCAACCTGCACCGTGGCGGCAGCGCCAGCCTGATCAAAATCACCCCCGAAGAACGCATGACGGCTATTCGTGCAGCCAAAGTCATGGGGTTGAGCGTGGCGGGTGTCGATATTCTGCGCTCCAACCACGGCCCGCTGGTGCTGGAAGTCAACTCATCGCCGGGGCTTGAAGGGATCGAAACCACCACGGGCAAAAATGTGGCGGGGATCATCATTGAGCATCTGGAAAAAAACAGCGGCCCGAACATGACGCGGACTAAAGGGAAGGGTTAAACGCACCCAAAAACGTGTAGGAGCGAGCTTGCCTCGCGATCTTTTAACAGATCAAAAGATCGCGAGACGAGCTCGCTCCTACAGGGTGTGTGTTTAAACGGCGCCGCGCGGCAACATCAAACCCAGCGGCAGCCGGACTCTGGCTTCCAGGCCGCCTCCGGCACGGTTACGCAACTCAACGTTGCCGCCGTGCATGGAGGCGATACGTTTAACAATCGCCAGGCCCAAGCCAGTGCCTTTGCCGCCTCGGGCACGATCACCGCGAATAAACGGGTTGAAGATGTCTTCCAGCTCGGACGGGTCAATGCCTGCACCGCGGTCCATCACACTCAGCACGACGTAAGGCGCGCTGGTATCGCCCGATACATAGGCGGCCACTTCAACGTCATCCCCCGCATGGTGCAAGGCGTTGCCGATCAAGTTGTTGAGCAGGCGCTTCATCGATACCCGACGCAACGCAAACGGCTGAATGGGCTGCAAGCGCAAGCGCACCTGTTCGTCATTCTGGTTATACGGCGCAACGACTTCGCGGATCAGTTCGCACAGGTCAACTTCTTCAACCGGCTCATCGCGACCGTCGCGGATAAACGCCAAAAATTGATCCAAAATGGCGTCCATGTCTTCAATGTCGCGCACCATGTCGTCGGTCAGGTCGTTGTGGTTGCCCATCAACTCCAGCGACAAACGCAAACGCGTCAACGGCGTGCGCAAGTCATGGGACACACCCGCCAGCATCAGTTCGCGCTCGCGGCCTGCCTGTTCCACATCTTCAGCCATCTGGTTGAAGGCGCTGTACACCTCGGTCATTTCGCTCGGTGTATCACTGATCGGCAGGCGCACACTGCGCCCCTGCCCCAACTGCCTGGCCGCATAAACCAGCCGCTTAAGTGGCTGATTGAGCTGGCTGACGAAAATCCACGCCGAAGCGGTGGATAACAACCCGATGGCCAGGAACCAGCCCAGTACGCTCCAGATTTTTTGCCCACGCAGCGGGTGCGGGTACAACGGTACCTTTAGCCAGCCATCGCCCAGGCTCGGCGCTCGTACCCACAGCGCCGGAGGCGAGTGCATGCGCAAACGCACTTCGGTGTCGGCACCCAGTTCGGCCTGCATCTGACGCTCGTAAATCTCGCTGTAAGGCCAGTGTTGCTCGCCTTCTGGTACCCCGCCGCCCACCACACGCGTCAGCGTTGCGGCATCGGCGATCTTGGCGCGGTTCTCTTCATCAGCTGCCCAATAGGCGCGCAGCACCAGGCCCACGCCGTGGCTGTATTGGCGGTCGACCAACATATCTTCGTTCATCAACAGATAAACCAGGGTCAATGCCTTGGAGAACAGGACGACGATGAGCACCAGCCAGAGGGTGCGGGAGAAAAAACTTTGGGGGAACCACAGAGGGGTTTTCATAGATGGCGCTTTACACGTTGCAGGGACGAGTACCAAGACCCGCAATAGAATGAAGTGCGAGCCACCCGGCGCCCTAAGGCCACTGGGTGACTCGCGCCTGCACAGGCGACATCACTTGGTTGCGTTGCCATCCGGCACGAACACATAACCGACACCCCAGACCGTCTGGATGTAGCGCGGTTTGGAAGGGTCCGGCTCGATCATGCGGCGCAGGCGGGAGATTTGAACGTCGATTGAACGCTCCAGTGCATCCCACTCACGGCCACGGGCCAGGTTCATCAGCTTGTCGCGGGTCAACGGCTCGCGCGCATGCATGACCAACGCCTTGAGTACGGCAAACTCACCGGTGGTGAGCATGTGTACTTCATCGCCACGCTTGAGCTCGCGCGTGGCCAGGGATAACTCGTAATCACCAAAGGTGACGCTTTCGTCTTCGCTGCCCGGAGCCCCCGGTACAGGCGAGGCCTGGCGGCGCAGAACTGCCTTTACCCGAGCCATCAGTTCGTCAGGGTTGAAGGGTTTGGACAGATAATCGTCGGCCCCCAGTTCAAGCCCTTTGATACGGCTCAGTTCGTCGCCTTTGGCCGTCAGCATGATGATCGGTATCTGGTTGTTGCCTGCACGCAGTCGACGGCACGCAGACAGCCCGTCTTCGCCGGGCAGCATCAGGTCCAGTACTACCAGGTTAAATACCTCACGAGCCAGCAAACGGTCCATTTGCTCGACGTTCGGCACAGCGCGGGCGCGGTAGCCCTTGCTGACGAAGAAACGCTCCAGCAGGCTGCTCAGCCCTGGATCGTCATCAACGATAAGAATTTTTTCGCCTTCAGCCGTTTGTGCAGTGCTGCTCATTAGATGCTCCTGTGATCTCGGCGCGCATTATGGCTTAGCTGCTGTTATACGCATCGTGTGCATTGTTAGCAGATTTTTCCTTCACGGCCAGTGCGCCGAGTATAGCGGGTGAAGTGCGCAATCCCCTGAATCCGGGAACGCTGGTTATAATGCGCCGCCTTTTGTGTCAGGCAATCTCGGTTTTTCAAACATTGCGCCAGGATTTATTTTTTCAATGCCTGCCGTAATTTGCTGATTTCACGGGTCAACAGGCTGCCCTTTTGGCCCAGGTAGCGGCGCCCTTCGGGCCGCTCAACCAGTCTCGCAAGCCTTACAGCCCGGGCCTGCGAGCCTGCATCACAATTTGTCAGGTGGTTTTATGGACAGCATCAACAGCCGCATCGCCGAAGAACTTGGCGTGCGCCCGCAGCAGGTCGAAGCGGCCGTCGCTCTTCTGGATGAAGGCTCCACCGTACCCTTCATCTCTCGCTACCGTAAGGAAGTGACAGGCAGCCTGGATGACACCCAGTTACGTCATCTGGAAGAACGCTTGCGCTACCTGCGTGAACTCGACGAACGGCGCATCAGCATCCTCGCCAGCATCGAAGAACAAGGCAAATTGACGCCTGAACTGGCCCGCGACATCAAGCTGGCCGACACCAAGACCCGCCTCGAAGACTTATATCTGCCTTACAAGCAAAAGCGCCGCACCAAGGGCCAGATCGCCCTGGAAGCCGGCCTCGGCGAACTGGCTGACGGCCTGTTCAACGACCCCAACCTCAACCCGGACACCGAAGCCGCACGTTTTGTTGACGCCGAAAAAGGCGTGGCAGACGTCAAGGCCGCCCTCGATGGCGCCAAGTACATCCTCATGGAACGCTTCGCCGAAGACGCCAGCCTGCTGGATAAACTGCGCAGCTTCTTGAAGCAGGAAGCCACCCTCAGCGCCCGCGTTATCGCTGGCAAAGAAGAAGAAGGCGCCAAGTTCCGCGATTACTTCGAACACGACGAACCGCTCAAAAGCATGCCGTCGCACCGCGCGCTGGCGATTTTCCGTGGCCGCAACGAAGGCATCCTCAGCTCGTCGCTCAAGGTCGGTGAAGAACTGCCCGGCACCATGCACCCTGGCGAAATGATGATTGCCCAGCGCTTCGGCCTGGAAAACCAAAACCGCCCGGCAGACAAATGGCTGAGCGAAGTGGTGCGCTGGACCTGGAAGGTCAAGCTCTACACCCACCTCGAAACCGACCTGCTGGGTGAACTGCGCGACGCCGCAGAAACCGAAGCGATCAACGTGTTTGCCCACAACCTGCACGACCTGCTGCTGGCCGCCCCTGCTGGCCCGCGTGCCACGCTGGGCCTGGACCCGGGCCTGCGCACCGGCTGCAAGATCGCCGTGGTCGATGCCACCGGCAAACTGCTTGAGCACGCCACGGTGTACCCGCACGTGCCGCACAACAAGTGGGATCAGACCATCGCGATCATGGCCGCCCTGTGCGCCAAGCATTCGGTTGAGCTGATCGCCATCGGCAACGGCACCGCCAGCCGCGAAAGCGACAAGTTGGCCCTTGAGCTGATCAAAAAATACCCGGCCCTGAAAGTCACCAAAGTGATGGTGTCCGAAGCCGGTGCATCGGTGTACTCGGCCTCTGAACTGGCCGCCAAGGAATTCCCGGACCTCGACGTGTCGATCCGTGGCGCCGTGTCGATCGCCCGCCGCCTGCAAGATCCGCTGGCCGAGCTGGTGAAAATCGACCCTAAATCCATTGGTGTCGGCCAATACCAGCACGACGTGTCCCAGCTCAAACTGGCACGCGGCCTGGACGCCGTGGTCGAGGACTGCGTAAACGCCGTGGGCGTGGACGTGAACACCGCTTCGGTCGCGCTGCTGGCGCGTATTTCCGGCCTTAACGCCACCCTGGCGCAAAACATCGTGGCCCACCGCGATGAAAACGGCGCCTTCAAAACCCGCGCGGCGCTGAAAAAAGTCAGCCGTCTGGGCGAAAAAACCTTCGAACAAGCCGCCGGTTTCTTGCGCGTGATGAACGGTGACAACCCGCTCGACGCCTCGGCCGTTCACCCGGAAGCCTACCCGCTGGTCAAGCGCATCGCCTCGGACACCGAGCGTGACATTCGCTCGCTGATCGGCGACGCCAGCTTCCTCAAGCGCCTGGACCCGAAAAAATTCACCGACGAATCTTTCGGCCTGCCGACCGTCACCGACATCCTGCAAGAGCTGGAAAAACCCGGCCGCGACCCGCGTCCCGAGTTCAAGACGGCAGAGTTCCAGGAAGGGGTTGAAGACCTTAAAGACCTGGAGCTGGGGATGATCCTCGAAGGCGTGGTCACCAACGTGACCAACTTCGGTGCGTTCGTCGATATCGGCGTGCATCAGGACGGTTTGGTGCACATCTCGGCTTTGTCCGAGAAGTTCATCAAAGACCCGCGTGAAGCCGTTAAAGCCGGTGACGTGGTCAAGGTCAAGGTCATGGAAGTCGACATCCCGCGTAAACGCGTTGGCCTGTCGATGCGCATGAGCGATACCCCCGGCGAGAAAATCGACGGCGCGCGCGGTGCCCGCCCAGGTTCGGCGCCTCGTCAGCAAAACTCGGCCCCACGCAAAGAGACAGTCGCCGCTGCCCCGGCCAACAACGCAATGGCTTCGTTGTTCGCCAATGCCAAACAGCTGAAGAAACGCTAATGACGCTGCCTGAGGGTTTGACCCAAAGCGCGTTCAGCGAGTTGATCGGCTGCCGCGTCGAGTCGGTGGAAGACGGCATTGCGCACGTCGCGCTAAGCCTTGAGCCGCAGCTGCGCAACCGTGGCGGCAAAATGCACGGCGGGGTGATTTTCAGCCTGGTCGACATCACCATGGGGCTGGCCTGTTCCGGCGCCCATGGTTTTGACCGCCAAAGCGTGACGATCGAGTGCAAGATCAACTACTTGCGCTCCGTGTCAGACGGCGATGTGCTGTGCATCGCCAAGGTCATCCACCCCGGCCGACGGACGTTTGTCGTCGAAGCGGACGTCATGCAAGGCGACAAACTGGTCGCTAAAGCACAAGGCACGTTCGCTGTCCTGTAGCGGTCATCAGGTCATTTGAGTTAATTTCGGCACTGTGAAATCAGTGCCGAAATGCGCTCGGAGCGCCGTAATACCGAAACAGGGACGGGGCTGAGCATCACCCCTACAAAGCCAGGCGACCACGCCGGTATAACTTCACCCTTGTAGACCGTCCTGACCACCCCCATATTGGGGCGACTGACGCGTGAAGGAATCTAACTTGAGCGAACTTCTCAACCGCCGCCTGAACTTACTTGGCGAGCGCACACACCTCTCTTTGCTCGAGCAGTGCCTGCATGGTATCGAGCGCGAATGCCTGCGCGTAACGGCCGATGCACGACTGGCGCAGACCCCGCATCCTGAAGAACTGGGGTCGGCGCTGACCAACGACCAAATCACCACTGACTATTCCGAGTCGCTGCTGGAGTTCATTACCCCGGCCCTGCCCGACCCTGCGGACACGCTGGCCAGCCTCGACAAGATTCACCGTTTTGCCTACAGCAAACTCGGCAACGAGTTCCTGTGGAGCCCTTCGATGCCGTGCCCGTTGCCGGCCGAAGAAGACATTCCGATTGCCTACTACGGCACGTCCAACATCGGTCAGCTCAAGTACGTGTACCGCAAGGGCCTGGCTCTGCGTTACGGCAAGACCATGCAGTGCATCGCCGGGATCCACTACAACTTCAGCCTGCCTGAGGCCCTGTGGCCGGTGCTCAAGCAAGCAGAGGGCTTTGTCGGTACCGACCGTGATTACCAGTCGGACGCCTACATCGCGCTGATTCGTAACTTCCGCCGTTACAGCTGGTTGCTGATGTACTTGTTTGGCGCCTCACCTGCGCTGGATGCCGGCTTCTTGCGCGGCCGTTCGCACCAGTTGGAGCAACTGGATGCCGACACGCTGTACCTGCCGTTCGCCACCAGCCTGCGCATGAGCGACCTGGGTTACCAGAGCAACGCCCAGGCGGGCCTCACGCCTTGCTACAACAACCTCGACAGCTACACCGACAGCCTGCGCAAGGCCGTGGCGACGCCGTACCCGCCGTATGTCGAGATCGGTACGCACAAAGATGGCGAATGGGTGCAACTGAACACCAACATTCTGCAAATCGAAAACGAGTACTACTCCAACATTCGCCCCAAGCGCGTGACCTACACCGGCGAACGCCCGATCCAGGCCCTGGTGGCCCGTGGCGTGCAGTACGTTGAAGTGCGCCTGCTGGACATCAACCCGTTCCTGCCGGTGGGCATCGACCTGCCGCAAGCACGCTTCCTGGACGCCTTCCTGCTGTATTGCGCACTGCAAGAGAGCCCGCAGTTCGAGAGCAGCGAATGCGGCAACTGCACGTCCAACTTCTTGAGCGTGGTCAAAGAAGGTCGCCGCCCGGGTCTACAATTGCAGCGTCAGGGCCAAGCGGTCGAACTGAAAGAGTGGGCGGCAGAACTGCTGGAAAAAATCGCCCCGGTAGCGGCATTGCTGGACCAAGTGCATGGCGGCGACGCCCACAGCAAGGCGCTGGACGATCAGTTTGCCAAGGTTAAGGACGTGTCCCTGACCCCGTCGGCCAAAGTGTTGGCCAGCATGACTGAACACAAAGAAAGCTTCGCCCAGTTTTCGATGCGCCAGAGCCAGGCCCACGCGGAGTACTTCCGCGACACCCCGCTGAGCCCGGAAGACCAGGCCGCGTTCGAAGCCAAAGCCAAGCAATCGCTACTCGAACAAGCCGAGACCGAGAAAATCGAAGAAGGTGATTTCGACCTGTTCGTGGCCTCGTACCAGGCGAGTATTTTGGCGATCAGTAACTAAGGCGATACAGCGACTCTGTAGTCGCTGTCGAGGCACGAAGGCTGCGATGCGGGCCGCAGGACCGCCGTCCGGGGTCGCTTCGCAACCCATCGCAGCCTTCGTGCCTCGTCAGCGACTACAGGCCTTGTATGTTTTACAGCGCCTTTTCAAAGATTTTGGAGTTGCGCTGGAAGTTGTACAGCGACGCTCGCGCTGCTGGCAGGCGTTCGACGCTGCTGGGCTCAAAGCCGCGTTCACGGAACCAGTGAGCCGTGCGTGTCGTGAGGACGAATAAGGTTTTCAGCCCCTGCGCCCGTGCACGGCTTTCGATGCGCTCCAACAATTCATCACCCCGACGACCATGACGGTACTCCGGGTTGACCGCCAGGCACGCCAGTTCACCGGCATCCGAATCCGCAATCTGATACAGCGCCGCGCAGGCGATGATCATGCCTTCGCGCTCAACCACGCTGAATTGCTCGATTTCACGCTCCAGCACTTCCCGTGAACGGCGCACCAAGATGCCCTGCTCTTCCAGCGGGCTGATCAGGTCCAGCAAACCGCCCACGTCTTCAATCGCCGCTTCGCGGGTGACTTCAAATTGTTCCTGGGCAACCAGGGTGCCGCCGCCGTGGCGGGTAAACAGTTCGGTCAGCAGCGCACCGTCTTCGGCGTAGCTGACGATGTGGCTGCGGGCCACGCCACCGCTGCACGCCTCGGCAGCCGCTTCAAGCAATTCGGCCTGGTAATCGCTGCCCAGACGCTTCATGTGCGCCGGGATTTGCTGTGGCCGCAACTCACGCACCAGCCGCCCTTGTTCATCGAGTAACCCGGACTCAGCGCCAAACAGCAGCAGTTTGTCAGCGCCCAGGTCGATGGCGGCGCGGGTGGCGACGTCTTCGCAGGCCAGGTTGAAGGTTTCGCCGGTGGGCGAGTAACCCAAGGGCGACAGCAGCACGATGGAACGCTCGTCCAGCAGGCGATTAATGCCCTTGCGGTCGACCCGGCGCACTTCGCCGGTGTGGTGGTAGTCCACGCCATCGAGCACGCCAATCGGCCGTGCGGTCACCAGGTTGCCGCTGGCCACGCGCAAACGCGAGCCCTGCATGGGCGATGAGGCCATGTCCATGGACAAGCGCGCTTCAATTGCGATGCGCAATTGCCCCACGGCGTCCATCACGCACTCCAGCGTCGCAGCGTCGGTGATGCGCATGCCTTTGTGGTAATGCGGTTGCAGGCCACGGGCTTCAAGACGGCTTTCGATTTGCGGACGCGAACCATGCACCAGCACCAGCCGCACGCCCAAGCTGTGCAGCAGTACCAGGTCGTGGACGATGTTGCCAAAGTTGGGGTGCGCTACACCGTCGCCGGGGAGCATGACGACAAAGGTGCAGTCGCGGTGAGCATTGATGTAAGGGGAAGCATGACGCAGCCAGTTAACGTAATCGTGCATAACCAAAGCCTGTAAAAAATGAGCCGCCTAAAAAGGGCAAAAACAGCAAACGCACAGCAGGCTGGTAGTTATCGTCGAAACAAACTTGGCAACACGCGTGCTCTCCTTGTGTATACGGGTCGGGCCTGCGGCCATTTACTGGGCCGGGGTCAGGCAATAATGTTCGATCAGTTGGCTTAATAGACGCACTGTCGGCTGCAAACGTGACATTTCGAGGTGTTCACCGGGCTGATGCGCGCAGGTGATATCACCCGGGCCCAACACGATGGTCTCGCAGCCAAGCTGCTGAAGATAAGGTGCTTCGGTGCCAAACGCTACTGCTTCGGCGCGATGCCCGGTGAGCCGCTCGGCCACGCGCACCAATTCGCTGTCAGCCGCCTGCTCGAACGGCGCCACACCTGCCGCAATCGGGGCAAAGTCGATTTTGACCTGATGGCGCTCGGCCAACGGATCGAGTTTGCTGCGAATGATTGAACGCAACAGCGCCGGGTCCATGCCTGGCAAAGGCCGCAGGTCGAATTCCAGCGAGCATTGGCCACAAATCCGGTTCGGGTTGTCGCCACCATGGATGCAGCCAAAGTTGAGGGTCGGTTGCGGCACGCTGAACTGCGGGTTGCGGTACTCGTTCAGCCATTGCTGGCGCAGCCCTTTAAGCTCGGTGATTGCGTCGTGCATGGCGTCCAGCGCGCTGTGGCCCAGGCTTGGGTCCGATGAATGGCCGCTGCGCCCCAAAATGTCGATGCGCTCCATCATCACGCCTTTGTGCATGCGGATGGGTTTGAGCCCGGTCGGCTCGCCAATCACCGCGGCACGCCCCAGCGGCCGCCCGGCCTCGACCAGCGCACGCGCACCGGCCATGGAGGTTTCTTCGTCGCAGGTGGCCAGAATCAGCAGCGGCTGCTTGAATGGTTGGTCCAGCAGCGGGCGCACGGCTTCGATGATCAAGGCGAAAAAGCCCTTCATGTCGCAACTGCCCAGGCCTACCCAGCGATTGTCCACTTCGGTCAACTTGAGCGGATCGGTCTGCCACAGGGCTTCGTCATACGGCACCGTGTCGCTGTGGCCGGCCAGTACCAGACCGCCGGGGCCGCTGCCGAAACTGGCGAGCAAGTTGAACTTGCCGGGGCTGACCTGCTGGATATCGCAACTGAAGCCCAACTCACCCAGCCACGTGGCCAGCAAATCGATCACGGGGCGGTTGGACTGATCCAGATGGGGCTGAGTACAACTGACCGACGGCGTGCCGATCAACGCAGCGAATTGCTCTTTGAGGGACGGTAAGGGCATGCGCTGGCTTCCTGTTGGCTGGGCGAGGCCCATCATAGAGCCATCTGCGCCACAGAATAAACCCGCGCGACGCGCCGGGGCGGTGAGTCCTGTACACTGCACGGCCTTGGCAGCCACACTTTCCCCGGCTGCGCACCGTTCCTGGATTTTCCGGCCATGCAAAAAGAAACCGAAATCAAGCTCCGCGTCAGCCGAGAAACCCTCGCCGCCTTGCGCGAGCACCCTTTGCTGAAAAAACGCAACAAAAGTGGCTGGGAAAGCCGTGAGTTGTTAAACCAGTACTTCGACACGCCTGAGCGCGATCTGGCCAAGGCCAAGGTTGCCCTGCGCCTGCGCCGCGATGGCGAAGAGGTGATTCAAACCCTCAAGACCCGCGGCCAAAGCATTGCCGGGCTGTCGGAGCGCAACGAATACGACTGGCACTTGCCCAAGGCCAAGCTCGACATCAAAAAGCTCGAAGGCGAATGCTGGCCTGACGAACTGGCCGAGCTGGACAAAAAAACCCTGAAGCCGATCTTCACCACCGATTTCGTTCGCGAGCGCGCTGAAATCTCGTGGGGCCGTGGCAAAGCCAAAGTAGTGATCGAAGCCGCGCTGGACCTGGGCCACGTGATTGCCGGCAAGCAGAAAGAAGAAATCTGCGAGCTGGAACTCGAACTGCGCGAAGGCGAGCCTGCCGCCCTGCTGGAGCTGGCCGCCGAGCTGGCTGAAAAACTGCCGCTGATGCCTTGCGACATCAGCAAGGCTGAGCGCGGCTATCGCCTGTTCGACGCCAACAGCTACACCGTCACCCTGCCAGCCCCTGAGTTGACCCCAGAAACGCCGCTGGACGACGCCTTTGCCGCGTTGGCCTGGCACCTGTTGGGCAACAGCCAGCGCTTGGCTGAGCAATATCGCTTTAATGGCCACTGGCGCTTGCTGCAAGACTGGCTGCACCAGTTGATTGACCTGCGTGCACTGGTCAGCAGCCTCGGCCAGGCCGCCCCGCGCCAATCGACCCACACCCTGCGGGCCGAGCTGGATGCCCTGCTTGAAGACTGGCGCCCGATTGTACAAATCGGCCAGGACGATGAAGACGTGCGTAAAGCTGCCCCTGAGCAGTTCCTCGAAGAACTGGAAGACCCGCGCTGGGGCCAGTTCTCGCTGAACACCTCACGCTGGCTGCTGGCCCGCAGTTGGACCATCGACCGTGGCACCACCCGTGGCAACCGCCAGGGCGCTGCACAATTGGCCAGCTGGCTGCCACGCCTGCTGTCGGACGAGGCCATTGCGCTGCGTCTGAACCGCTACCAGCAGCAGCCAGAAGACTTGGCCGAGCAACTGCCACGCATTGAGCGTATTCAGGCCTGGTTGCGCCTGGCGCGTGGCGTGCTGGAGATCCCGGAAGTGGATCGCTTGTACGGCGAGATGAACAAGTTGCAAGAATTGGCGAACTTGCCAATCACTGACGACGCCGAGAGCAATGACCTGCTGCTCAACGCGCGCAAGCAACAAGCCATTGCCGTGTACCAGAACCGCGCCTGGAAAACCCTGCTGCGCGCCTAAGCCAATAGCACCCACCTCCCTGTAGGAGCGAGCCTCGCGATCTTTTGATCTTTAAAAGATCGCGAGCTCCTACACACGGATTTACTCTTTTGGCATGTCCGCGTCGGGTGCTCGCCAGATCAGGCGGGTGGTGTCATAACCCTGCTGCTGAGCCTTGCTGAGCAGTTCGTCGCGGGTTTGCTGATCGATCTGCGGCTTGCGTGACAGCAGCCACAGGTAGCGCCGGTCCGGGTTGCCGACCAGCGCAGTGCTGTAGCCATCCCCCAAGTACAACACCCAGTAATCGCCCTTGGTCGCACCCGGCAATAGCTTGGACACCCAGTTATCGAACTCGACCCACAGTTTGTCGGTTTTGCCCGGCACTTGCGGGCTGGCGGTGCCCTTGGCCTCTTCCCACTTGCCTTCTGCCGTTCGGCAACGGTTCAACACCGCGACATTGCCGTCAGGTTTGAGCGTGTACTGAGCCTCGGATTGCGCGCAGTTACGCTGGAAGAACATCGGCAACCGCGCCTGCTCATACCACGTGCCCTGATAGCGCTGTAAGTCGACGCTGCCCACCGTGTTCGGTGCCAGCGCGTCGTTGTTGGATGTTGAGCACCCGGCCAGTAACCAGGCAGCCCCGAGGCAAACTAAAAGACGTTTCATCGCAAACGCTCCCTGCGCTTTATTTGAGGCCCTGCCCCGAGAACATCAGCACTTTGTCACCGGCGTATTGCACGCTGATAAAGCTGCTCTTATCGCCCCAGGTGCAACTCGACATACCCAGCGCACCCGAGCAATCGGTTGGGCTGCCCAGCAGTTGCTCCACCTCGGCCTTGGTCATGCCCGCCGACAGTTTGGAGTAGTTTTCTTGATTGACCTTGCTGCAAGCCGCCAGCAACACACAGAACGACAACAACGCCAAAGAACGCAACTTCATGGAAAAGCTCCTGAATAAAAGAATCGGCATCGCTGCCTGCTGCAAGCTTAGAAGAGAAAAGCGCGGGGTGGTTCCCGTGAGTAAAAACGACTGTGGGAGCGGGCTTGCTCGCGATGCATACAACTCGGTCTAACGAATAGACCGTGTCGATGTCATCGCGAGCAAGCCCGCTCCCACAGGGATTGTCGGGTGCAGCCAGGGTTTTACGCTTTGTGGTACGAGGTCACGCGCGCCACTTCTTCTTTCGAGCCCAGGAACACCGCTACGCGCTGGTGCAGGCCTTCTGGCTGGATGTCGAGGATGCGCTGATGGCCGTCAGTCGACGCGCCGCCCGCCTGCTCAACCAGGAACGACATCGGGTTGGCTTCATACATCAAGCGCAGTTTGCCCGGCTTGGAAGGCTCACGGCTGTCGCGCGGGTACATGAACAGACCACCGCGGGTCAGGATGCGGTGCACGTCAGCGACCATCGCGGCCACCCAACGCATGTTGTAGTTCTTGTTCAGCGGGCCGTCTTCGCCAGCCAGCAATTCGTCAACGTAGCGCTGTACCGGGGCTTCCCAGTGACGCTGGTTGGACATGTTGATGGCGAATTCCTGGGTAGTTTCCGGAATGCTGATGTTTTCGTGGGTCAGCACGAAGCTGCCCATTTCGCGGTCCAGGGTGAAGCCTTTTACGCCGTCGCCCAAGGTCAGAACCAGCATGGTCTGTGGGCCGTAGATGGCATAACCGGCAGCAACCTGTTGGGTGCCTGGCTGCAAGAAGGCCTTTTCATTCAACGGCTCGTTCTGGCTCAGGTATTCGTTCGGGCAACGCAGCACCGAGAAGATCGTGCCGACCGGCGCGTTGATGTCGATGTTCGACGAACCGTCCAGCGGGTCGAATACCAGCAGGTAGGCGCCTTTCGGGTATTTGCCCGGGATCTGGTAGGCATTGTCCATTTCTTCGGACGCCATGCCGGCCAGGTGACCGCCCCATTCGTTGGCTTCGAGCAGGATTTCGTTAGAAATCACGTCGAGTTTCTTCTGCACTTCACCTTGCACGTTTTCAGTGCCCATGCTGCCCAGAACACCGCCCAGGGCGCCTTTGGACACGGCGTGGCTGATCTCTTTGCAAGCACGCGCCACCACTTCGATGAGGAAACGCAAATCAGCAGGGGTGTTGTTGCTACGGGTCTGCTCGATCAAATAGCGACTCAGGGTAACGCGGGACATGTAAGGCTCCGAACAATGGGGAGGGGGCGAAAAAACCCGCGCAGTTTAACGCGTGTTGCCGTGCAAATCTTCTAAACAGACTCACAACCGACGGAGAGGCCGGTGCTGAACCCTTAAATCAACTTAAAACAGTAGCCGCTGCCGCAGGCTGCGATAAGGCCCGAAGGGGCTTCGTTGTTAAAAACGCGAGCCCTGCGGACTCGATCGCAGCCTTCGGCAGCGACTACAGGGGTATTACAACGCCTTCCAGATGTCGGTCGCGTATTCACGAATGGTCCGGTCCGATGAGAACCAGCCCGCGCGTGCGGTGTTCAACACAGCTTTGCGCCACCATTCGTCCGGGTTGTGCCACAGGTGTTCAACGCGCATCTGCGCATCCCAATAAGCATCAAAGTCGGCACACACCAAAAAGCGGTCGTACTCGATCAGGGAATCGACAAAACCGGTGTAACGCGCCGGGTCGTCGTGGGAAAACACCCCGCCGCGTATGGCTTGCAGCACATCATTGAGCCGATGCGACGCCGCAACGTCCGCCGAGGCATGGAACTCGCCATTGAGCTTGCGGGCTTCGACCTGCTCGGAGGTCAGGCCAAAAATAAACATGTTTTCAGCGCCGATGCGCTCACTCATCTCCACGTTGGCACCGTCCATGGTGCCGATGGTCAACGCACCGTTGAGGGCGAACTTCATGTTGCTGGTGCCCGACGCCTCGTAGCCGGCAGTAGAGATTTGCTCGGACAGGTCCGCCGCCGGAATGATGTTCTCAGCCAGGCTGACGTTGTAGTTGGGGATAAACACCACTTTGAGCAGGCCGCGCACCGTGGGGTCGCTGTTAACCGTGCGGGCGATGTCGTTGGCCAGCTTAATAATCAGCTTGGCCTGTGTATAACTGGCCGCCGCCTTGCCCGCGAAGATCTTCACCCGTGGCACCCAGTTGTTGCTCGGCTCTGCCCGAATGGCCTGATACAGCGCCACGGTGTGCAGCAGGTTAAGCAACTGGCGCTTGTACTCATGGATCCGTTTGATCTGCACGTCGAACATCGCTTCAGGGCTGACCACAACACCCAGCCGCTCGTAGATCAGCGCCGCCAGGGTGCATTTGCTCTGCAGGCGCTGTTCGGCAAACTGTTTGCGGAAGTCAGCGCGCTCGGCAAACGGTTCGAGCTTGATCAATTTATGTTCAGTTTCATCCAGCACATCTTCGCCCAGCGCGTTTTTGAGCATCGCGGTCAGCGGCGGGTTGGCCTGGAACAGCCAGCGGCGGAAGGTCACGCCGTTGGTTTTGTTGTTGATACGGTCGGGGTACAGCTTGTGCAGATCGGCAAACACCGTGCTGCGCATCAGTTGGGTGTGCAAGCCCGACACGCCGTTAACGCTGTGTGAGCCAAGAAACGCCAGGTTGCCCATGCGCACCCGGCGGCCGTTGTCTTCTTCGATCAGCGACACGGCCCGCAGCACGCCAAAGTCGTGAATGCCTTTCTCGCGCAATTGGTCGATGTGGTAGCCGTTGATCAGGTAGATGATCTGCATATGGCGCGGCAGCAGGCGCTCCATCAGGCCCACCGGCCAGGTCTCCAGCGCCTCGGGCAGCAAGGTGTGGTTGGTGTACGACAGCGTGTCGACGGTGACCTGCCAGGCGGTGTGCCACTCGATGCCGTGCTCATCGACCAGAATGCGCATCAGCTCGGCGACAGCAATCGAAGGGTGTGTGTCGTTGAGCTGGATCGAGACATGTTCGGCCAGGTTGAGCAAGGTGTCGTGGACGTTCAGGTGGCGGCGCAGCAGGTCTTGCAGCGAGGCCGAAACAAAGAAGAACTCCTGACGCAAGCGCAGCTCTTGGCCAGCCTCGTTGCTGTCAGCCGGGTACAGCACGCGCGAGATGCTCTCGGCCCGCACCACTTCGGCCACCGCGCCCAAGTGGTCACCGGCGTTAAAGCGCCCCAGGTTCAAGTCATGCAGCGCCCTTGCCCGCCACAGGCGCAAGGTATTGACGCTGGCCCCGCGCCAGCCGACCACCGGCGTGTCGTAGGCGATGGCGCGCACGGTTTCGCTGGGCCACCAGATTTGCCGTGACAGGCCTTGCTCGTCCTGTTTGGTTTCAACCGACCCGCCAAAGCCTACTGAGTACAACACCTCGGCGCGTTCAAACTCCCAGGGGTTGCCGAAGTCGAGCCAGTTTTCGGTTTGCTCTTGCTGCCAGCCGTCGACGATGCTCTGGCGGAACAACCCGTGCTCGTAGCGAATGCCATAACCGTGAGCGGCGACGCCCAAGGTCGACATGCTTTCCATAAAGCACGCGGCCAGTCGGCCCAGGCCGCCGTTGCCCAGGGCCGCATCGGGCTCCAGCAGGCGGATGCGCTCCAGGTCCACACCCAGCTCGGTCAACGCCTCACGTGCGACGTCGAGCAGGCCCAGATTGCTCAGGCTGTCGTAGAGCAAACGGCCGATCAAAAACTCCAGAGACAGGTAGTACACCCGCTTCTGGTCTTTGCGGTAAATCTGCCGGGTATGGTCCATCCAGTGCTCGACCATATGGTCGCGGGCGGCCAGTGCAATGGCTTCAAACCAGTCATGGTCAAACGCGTGATCCGGGTCTTTACCCACCGCGTAAGTCAGTTTGGCCAGTACAGCGTCACGAAAAGCCGTTACCTGCGCGTCACGAACAAGCGGTTCCTGGGGCATCGATACAACCTCTGGCGGGATGGAGCGATTAGAAGGACGAGTGGTGTCAGCCTAGACCGTTCGACAGGAACAACGCGCGTTGATTCGGGCTTTTTTTTATTAAAAACAGACGAAATGAACAGCGCCCCAAAACGATGCACCCCGCCTGCTAAACGCTTCAACGCACACTTTGTACAAAAAACCGGCAAATGGTGATTCACTCTGCGATCAACCCCGGTATGATCGCGCGCCCTGATGCACGCTGGAATACACCCCTGATGAAGTCCAACCTGATTGCTGCCGCGGAAATCGACCGTCTCGATACCTGGGCCAAATACTCCGCACCCATGTGCGGCTCCTGCATTTCCAGCTGCTGCACCCTGCCGGTTGAGGTCAAGGTCAAAGACTTGATCCGCATTGGCCTGGTGGACGAATTCGAGCTGGGCGACCCGCCGAAGAACATTGCCAAGCGCCTGCAAAAAGAAGGGATCGTTGAGCGTTTCAACCAGAAGTCAGGGATTTTCACCCTGCAGCGCATGAGCAATAACGACTGCCTGTACCTGGATCGCAAGTCGCGTATGTGCACCATCTACGACAAACGCCCCGACACCTGCCGCAACCACCCGCGAGTAGGCCCGCGCCCAGGCTATTGCGCGTACGTGCCCAAAGCCGTCGAGCGTAAAAACAGCAGCGAACGGCTGATGAATTTTTAAAGCACCTTACTCAAGCCATTTTGTGGGAGCGGGCTTGCTCGCGATGCAGGCAACGCAGACTTTGCTCAATCAACGCGGTGATGCCATCGCGAGCAAGCCCGCTCCCACATTAGATGTCAGCCGTTACACAAACCCCGGACATAAAAAAACGCCCCCGACCGCAAGGTCGGGGGCGTTTTTGTAACCGCTAACTAATTAACTTAGTTTTTGGCCTTTTTAGCAGCGCGGGTACGCTCGCCTTCGTCCAGGATCTTCTTACGAAGACGGATGGACTTAGGAGTCACTTCACACAGCTCGTCGTCCTGGATGAATTCCAGTGCTTGTTCCAGAGTGAAGCGAACAGGCGGAACCAGAGCGATGGTTTCGTCTTTACCCGAAGCACGCATGTTGTCGAGCTTCTTGCCCTTGGTAGGGTTAACGCCCATGTCGGTGTCACGGCTGTTCAGACCAACGATTTGACCGTTGTAGATCTCTTGACCGTGCTCAACAAACAGCTTGCCGCGTGCTTGCAGAGTTTCCAGGGAGTAAGTCAGTGCCTTGCCAGTTTCAACCGAAACCAGAACGCCGTTCTGACGGCCAGACATTTGGCCCGACTTCATCACGTCGTAACGGTCGAAGATCGAGGTCAGGATACCAGCACCGTTGGTCAGGGTCAGGAACTGGTTACGGAAACCGATCAGACCACGAGCAGGGATGTTGTATTCCAGACGAACACGGCCTTTACCATCCGGCACCATGTTGGTCAGGTCGCCTTTACGCAGACCCATCTCTTCCATCACCTTGCCCTGAGATTCTTCTGGCAGGTCGATGGTGACGTTTTCGAACGGTTCGTGCTTCACGCCGTCAACCAGACGGATGATCACTTCTGGACGGCCAACGCCCATTTCGAAGCCTTCACGACGCATGGTTTCGATCAGTACCGACAGGTGCAGCTCACCACGGCCAGAAACCTTGAACTTGTCAGCCGAGTCGCCTTCTTCAACGCGCAGAGCAACGTTGTACAGCAGCTCTTTGTCCAGACGTTCCTTGATGTTACGGGAAGTCACGAACTTGCCTTCTTTACCGCAGAATGGCGAGTCGTTTACCTGGAAGGTCATGGAAACGGTTGGCTCGTCAACGGTCAACGGCTTCATCGCTTCAACGTTCAGCGGGTCGCACAGGGTGTCGGAGATGAACAGCGAGTC
This sequence comes from Pseudomonas sp. FSL R10-0399, assembly GCF_009600165.1. Taxonomy (NCBI): domain Bacteria; kingdom Pseudomonadati; phylum Pseudomonadota; class Gammaproteobacteria; order Pseudomonadales; family Pseudomonadaceae; genus Pseudomonas; species Pseudomonas sp. FSL R10-0399. The sequence goes on along the minus strand of NZ_WIWK01000015.1, from coordinate 38,671 downwards.
CATACCGCTGATGCAAACGATGTCGCCTGCTGCAGCTTCTTCAACGTCTACACGGTGCAGACCGTGGTGACCCATCAGCTTCAGGATACGACCGTTGCGGCGCTTGCCGTCAGCGTCGATCGCTACAACCGGAGTGTTCGGCTTGACGCGACCACGAGCGATACGGCCAACACCGATAATGCCCAGGAAGCTGTTGTAGTCCAGTGCCGAGATTTGCATCTGGAACGGACCGTCACGGTCTACAGCTGGCGCAGGTACGTTGTCGACGATCGACTGGTACAGCGGGGTCATGTCTTCAGCCATGTCGGTGTGGTCAAGACCAGCAATACCGTTCAGGGCAGAGGCGTAAACCACTTTGAAGTCCAGCTGTTCTTCGGTAGCACCCAGGTTGTCGAACAGATCGAAGATCTGGTCCAGAACCCAATCAGGACGCGCGCCCGGACGGTCAACCTTGTTGATAACCACGATTGGACGCAGGCCGGCTTCGAAGGCCTTTTTGGTCACGAAACGGGTTTGCGGCATAGGGCCGTCTTGAGCGTCAACCAGCAGCAGAACGGAGTCAACCATCGACATTACGCGTTCTACTTCACCGCCGAAGTCGGCGTGGCCCGGGGTGTCCACGATGTTGATGTGGTAGCCGTTCCAGTTGATGGCGGTGTTTTTCGCCAGAATGGTAATACCGCGCTCTTTCTCCTGGTCGTTGGAGTCCATCACGCGCTCGTCGTTGAGCTCGCCGCGCTCCAGAGTGCCGGATTGGCGCAAGAGTTTGTCTACCAGGGTGGTTTTACCATGGTCAACGTGGGCGATGATGGCGATGTTACGTAGATTTTCGATCACTTGTGTATCTCGATCAGAGGATTCGGTGTGCTGACAGGTCGTGGCAGCGATTAACAGTAGAGTCAGGCCTTGCCGTTACAACTTGACGGTGGCGTCGGGGGGCCGGTGACGCAGGCCACAGGCAAACAGCCCCGGGCTCTTAGCTCGGTCGATAAACGCGCACATTGGCATGTCCCTCACTGAGCAAATGGTGAGCATGCAGGCGACTCATCACGCCTTTGTCGCAATACAACAGGTACTGACGTGTTTCATCCAGTTCCTTGAAGCGGCTGTTCAATGCATAGAACGGCAACGCTTGTACTTCGATGCCAGCCAGTTCCAGCGGTTGATCCTCTTGGGCATCCGGGTGACGGATGTCGATGACGATCTGGCCCGCCAGCACTTCGCTGACCTCTTCGACTTGCAAGTCCTGGCCCAATTCGTCGATCACCCGATCGATCGGCACCAGTTTGGCCCGCTCAAGCGCACGCTCAAGCACGGCCATATCAAACTGTTGTTCTTCGTACTCCACACGCGGACGCTTGGCGTGGGTCTTGGGGTTGACCGAAATCACCCCGCAATATTCAGGCATGTGCTTGGCAAAATCGGCGGTGCCGATCTCGTTCGCCTGATCGATGATGTCTTGCTTGTGGCTGGCGATCAGCGGGCGCAAAACCAGCTTGTCAGTCACGCAGTCGATCACCGACAGGTTAGGCAAGGTCTGGCTGGACACCTGGGAAATCGCTTCACCGGTGACCAGTGCATCAATTTCGAGGCGGTCCGCAATGCGGGACGCAGCGCGCAACATCATACGCTTCAAAATGACGCCCATATGACTGTTGTCGACTTTGCCGAGAATTTCACCCAGCACTTCTTCAAACGGCACGCTCACAAACAGCACGCGCTGCGAGCTGCCGTACTTCTTCCAAATGTAGTGCGCGACTTCCATCACGCCCAATTCGTGGGCACGCCCGCCGAGGTTGAAGAAGCAGAAGTGGCTCATCAGGCCGCGACGCATGATCTGGTAAGCCGCCACGGTGGAGTCGAAACCACCGGACATCAACACCAGGGTCTGCTCCAGCGAGCCCAGCGGGAAACCGCCAATGCTGTCGTGCTGGCTGTGAATCACAAACAACCGTTGGTCGCGAATTTCGAAACGGACTTCGATTTCCGGCTTTTTCAGGTCAATGCCGGCCGCGCCGCATTCACGTCGCAGCTTGCTGCCGACGTATTTCTCGACTTCCATCGAGGTAAATGGGTGCTTGCCGCCGCGTTTGCAACGCACTGAAAAGATTTTGCCGGCCAGTACATCGCCGTAGTGCAGTTTGCACTTTTCAACGATGTCATCGAAGTCGCCCAGCGGGTACTCGTCGACTTGCAGGAAGTGCGCGATGCCCGGCATGCAGCTCAGGCGCTCGGTCATCTCCTTCAAGGCTTTGGGGTCGCTCACACGGGTTTGCAACTCAATGTTGTCCCACACGCCTGTCACTACCACGGCCGGGTCCAGATCGCGGAGCACAGCACGGATGTTTTTAGCCAATTGACGGACGAAACGCATCCGAACCGGGCGGCTCTTAATAGTGATCTCGGGGAAGACTTTAACAATTAGTTTCATGAAAACAGCGCGCGAGCAGCCTGCCAAAAAAGGGGGGCGCGGATTATAGCGGAAATTGCTCAAGGTTTAACCAGTTATCGTACAAACGGTTTTCATCGCACCAAAATGGTTCATAAAGCACTTATTTCGCTTCATTTGAGTGCGATTAGGGCCGTGAATCCGTAGTCTTGTGGGCTGCCCTGCTTGAGATTGGGGCAAGTCGGGGCACTGGCATGCAATTTGCTCCCTTGTGAGGCAGGTTGCCTTGGCCGAGTATTCGCGCCGGCATCAACCACATTTAAAGGGCTACTCCACTACCAGCCCTAAGCCACCCCGGAGGACACTATGTCGAAGTCGGTTCAACTCATCAAAGATCATGACGTTAAATGGATTGATCTGCGCTTCACTGACACCAAGGGCACACAACATCACGTGACCATGCCGGCCCGTGATGCGTTGGACGAAGACTTCTTCACCGACGGCAAAATGTTCGACGGTTCCTCCATTGCTGGCTGGAAAGGCATCGAAGCGTCCGACATGATCCTGCTGCCAGACGACAGCACGGCTGTTCTGGACCCGTTCACCGAGCAGCCTACGCTGATCCTGGTGTGCGACATCATCGAACCTTCGAGCATGCAGGGTTACGACCGTGACCCACGTGCAATCGCCAAGCGCGCTGAAGAGCACCTGAAAGCGACCGGCATCGGCGACACCGTATTCGCTGGCCCGGAGCCAGAGTTCTTCATCTTTGACTCGGTTAAATTCAAGTCGGACATTTCCGGCTCGATGTTCAAAATCTACTCCGAGCAAGGTTCGTGGATGTCCGACCAGGACATCGAAGGCGGCAACAAAGGTCACCGTCCAGGCGTTAAAGGCGGCTACTTCCCGGTGCCACCGTTCGACCACGACCACGAAATCCGTACCTCCATGTGCAGCGCACTGGAAGAAATGGGCCTGACCGTTGAAGTTCACCACCACGAAGTGGCGACTGCCGGCCAGAACGAAATCGGCGTCAAGTTCAACACCCTGGTGAAGAAAGCCGACGAAACCCAGACCCTGAAGTACGTCGTGCACAACGTTGCCGATGCATACGGCCGCACCGCGACCTTCATGCCTAAGCCTCTGTATGGCGATAACGGCTCGGGCATGCACGTTCACATGTCCATCTGGAAAGATGGCAAGAACACCTTCGCAGGCGAAGGCTATGCCGGCCTGTCCGACACCGCTCTGTACTTCATCGGCGGCATCATCAAGCACGGTAAGGCCCTGAACGGCTTCACCAACCCGGCAACCAACTCTTACAAGCGTCTGGTTCCAGGCTTCGAAGCCCCAGTAATGCTGGCTTACTCGGCGCGTAACCGCTCCGCTTCGATCCGTATTCCTTACGTGTCCAGCCCTAAGGCTCGCCGTATCGAAGCACGTTTCCCGGACCCGGCTGCCAACCCGTACCTGTGCTTCGCCGCACTGCTGATGGCTGGCCTGGACGGCATCCAGAACAAGATCCACCCTGGCGATGCTGCTGACAAAAACCTGTATGACCTGCCGCCAGAAGAAGCCAAGCAGATCCCACAAGTGTGCGGCAGCCTGAAAGAAGCCCTGGAAGAGCTGGACAAAGGTCGTGCGTTCCTGACCAAAGGCGGCGTTTTCAGCGACGACTTCATCGACGCTTACATCGCCCTGAAAAGCGAAGAAGAAATCAAAGTACGTACCTTCGTACACCCACTGGAATACGAGCTGTACTACAGCTGCTAATCCAGACTCACCCGCGCTAGCGGCGTGATGTGAAAGGCCTCCTTCGGGAGGCCTTTTTTATGCGAAACGTCTTACGGCAATACGCGCAAACTCGCAGAACATATCTCCTGCGCCTGACAGCGACTTTAGAGCGCGATCTGTAGTTTTAGGCAACTCACCCTACGGACGCCGACATGACGCTCACTCTTAAAATAAAAGCCCTGCTGCTATCACTGGCCTGCCTGACGTTATTGGGATGCACCAGCAAAACCCCTGGCGTCACAGTCGAGCAATTGATCAAAACCAGTGAATCCTGGGATGGTGCACCTTACGCCCCCTATCCTCTTGGCCCGCCTGAAATCACCGTTCTCAAAATCATCATCCCGGCCAACACTGCACTCGGTTGGCACACGCACCCCATGCCCAACGTGGCTTACGTGCTGTCGGGCGAACTATTTGTAGAAACCCGGGACGGCAAACACAAACTGTTGCTCAAGCCCGGCCAGGTGTTGCCCGAAGTGGTGCAAACAGAACATCGTGGAACCAGCGGTAACCAGCCCGTTGAGCTGATCGTGTTCTATGCGGGCGGTAAGGGCATGCCACTGTCGCAGTAATCGGCTGGTGCGCTACTTTTTTATAAGCCTCTGCGTGCTCGCGCAGCCTGCGAGCGCGCAGGTGTACAAACACCTCGACGATCACGGCACGACTCACTACAGCAACACACCTCATGAGCCGTCCAACAACACACCGATGACACTGGCACCCCTTAACCGCCAACCTGCCGTGGCAATTATCCCCGTCGACAACCCACAACACCTGCTGCCCGAGCAAGAACCCGCCCATCGTTTTCCAACTGCCACACCCCCGCCTCCTCCCCCCGCAAACCCGAACATCGGCGCTTTTGAGAGAAACTGAATCTATTCAGCCAAGTTGCACTATATTGGTGCAAGAGCTGCACGATGACGCCGTTACCAGCCCACTTTGGTTCAAAAAGCCTCATTGACCGAGCCGGTACGCGATCCAGACGGCCTCCAAGTCCTTATTTCAGGCAATTAGCGCTTCTTTTCGGAGCCTTGGTTTGTTTTTTGCATTTTCCTTGCACCAGCGCCTCACCCGCGCACGCAATCCGGGATCGGCCCATGACCATCAGTGATGCCCTGCACCGACTGTTACTCGACAACCTGACCACCGCCACGTTGTTGCTCAATGATGCTCTGCGTCTTGAGTACATGAACCCGGCGGCGGAAATGCTGCTGGCCATCAGCGGTCAGCGCAGCCATGGGCAATTCATCAGCGAACTGTTCACCGAGACCACCGAGGCCCTGCAATCGCTGCGTCTGGCGGTTGAGCAAGCGCACCCGTTTACCAAACGCGAAGCGCTGCTGACCTCTGCCACCGGCCAGACCCTGACCGTCGATTACGCGGTCACGCCAATCTTGAGCACCGCAGGCACCATGCTGCTGCTCGAAGTGCACCCAAGGGACCGGCTGCTGCGCATCACCAAAGAGGAAGCGCAGTTGTCCAAGCAAGAAACCAGCAAGATGCTGGTGCGCGGCCTGGCTCACGAAATCAAAAACCCGCTGGGCGGTATTCGCGGCGCGGCGCAACTGTTGGCGCGCCAGTTGCCCGATGAAAACCTGCGTGATTACACCAACGTCATCATCGAAGAAGCCGACCGCCTGCGTAACCTGGTGGACCGCATGCTGGGCTCCAACAAGCTGCCGTCGCTGGCCATGACCAACGTGCACGAAGTGCTCGAACGCGTGTGCAATCTGGTCGAAGCCGAGACCCAGGGCGACATCACGCTGGTGCGCGATTACGACCCGAGCCTGCCTGACCTGTTGATCGACCGTGAACAAATGATCCAGGCCGTGCTCAATATTGTGCGCAACGCGATGCAGGCCATCAGCGCCCAAAACGAGCTGCGTTTGGGCCGCATCACCTTGCGTACCCGGGCCATGCGCCAGTTCACCATCGGCCATGTGCGCCACCGGCTGGTGACCAAAATTGAAATCATCGACAACGGCCCTGGCATCCCGCCTGAGCTGCAAGACACCCTCTTCTTTCCGATGGTAAGCGGACGCCCGGATGGCACCGGGCTGGGCCTTGCCATCACCCAGAACATCATTAGTCAGCACCAGGGATTGATCGAGTGTGAAAGCCAGCCTGGCCACACACTCTTCTCGATCTTTCTACCACTGGAACAAGGAGCCGCATCGACATGAGCCGAAGTGAAACCGTGTGGATCGTCGACGACGACCGTTCAATCCGTTGGGTCCTGGAAAAAGCCTTGCAACAGGAAGGCATGACCACGCAGAGCTTCGACAGCGCCGATGGGGTAATGAGCCGTCTGGCTCGCCAGCAGCCGGACGTGATCATTTCTGACATCCGCATGCCGGGCGCCAGCGGCCTCGACCTGCTGGCAAAGATCCGCGCACAGCACCCGCGCCTGCCAGTAATCATCATGACCGCTCATTCCGACCTGGACAGCGCTGTCGCCTCATATCAGGGCGGCGCGTTTGAATACCTGCCCAAGCCGTTTGACGTTGACGAGGCCGTGTCGCTGGTCAAGCGTGCCAACCAGCACGCCCAAGAGCAGCAAGGCCTGGCCGTGGCGCCTGCAGCAGCCCCCACCCCCGAGATCATTGGCGAAGCGCCGGCGATGCAGGAGGTGTTTCGCGCCATTGGTCGCCTCAGCCACTCCAACATCACCGTGCTGATCAACGGCGAATCCGGCACCGGTAAAGAGCTGGTGGCCCATGCCCTGCATCGCCACAGCCCACGGGCCGCCTCGCCCTTTATTGCGTTGAACATGGCGGCGATCCCCAAGGACCTGATGGAGTCCGAGCTGTTCGGCCACGAAAAAGGCGCCTTTACGGGTGCCGCCAACCTGCGACGCGGGCGCTTTGAACAAGCCGACGGCGGTACATTGTTCCTCGACGAAATCGGCGACATGCCAGCCGACACCCAGACGCGCCTGCTGCGCGTGCTGGCCGATGGCGAGTTCTACCGGGTGGGCGGGCATATTCCGGTCAAGGTCGACGTGCGCATCATTGCGGCGACCCACCAAAACCTCGAAACCCTGGTGCAGGCCGGCAAGTTCCGTGAAGACTTGTTCCACCGCCTGAACGTCATCCGCATCCATATTCCGCGTTTGTCAGATCGTCGCGAAGACATCCCGACACTGGCGCGGCACTTTCTCAGCAGCGCGGCGCAAGAGCTGTCGGTCGAGCCAAAACTGCTGAAAGCCGAAACCGAGCAATACCTGCGCAACCTGCCGTGGCCAGGCAACGTGCGCCAGCTCGAAAACACCTGCCGCTGGATCACGGTAATGGCTTCGGGCCGCGAAGTGCACATCAGCGACTTGCCCCCCGAGTTGCTGAACCTGCATCAAGACGCGTCGCCGGTGACCAACTGGGAGCAAGCGTTGCGTCAATGGGCCGATCAGGCGCTGGGCCGTGGCCAGTCGAGCCTGCTCGACAGCGCGGTGCCGACCTTTGAACGCATCATGATCGAGACAGCCCTCAAACACACCGCTGGCCGCCGCCGCGATGCCGCCGTGTTGCTGGGCTGGGGCCGCAACACCCTGACCCGTAAGATCAAAGAGCTGGGCATGAAAATCGACGGCGACGAGGATGACGGCGACGACGCTTAAACGCCGTTTAATGTAGGAGCGAGCTTGCCTCGCGATCTTTTAAACGATCAAAAGATCGCGAGGCAAGCTCGCTCCTACACGTTTGCGGACGCCGCACCACTGGTATGCATCTCGCCCCACTTCTGTGCACTGCACACCCCAACGCCTCTAACCTGCGGCACTCAACACACCCGCCTTACACACAAAAGCCCCGGATTACGGGGCTTTTGCGTCTATGCAAAGAAAATAACAGCCAAAAAACAAAACTGGCACGCGCCCTGCAATAACCCTGTTACCTAAGCAACACCGGTTTAGGGGACCTTGGTACAGGCAGGCCAGGACTCCCCACTTTTACACCGCAGCCTTGATGCCATCTGCATCAACGCGCACAACGCTTTTAGGGAACCTGGTACAGGCAGGCCGGGACTCCCTTCTTTTACACCGCAGCCTTGATGCCACCGGCATCAACGCGTTCAACGCTTTTGGGGATCCTGGTACAGGCAGGCCGGGACTCCCTCTTTTATTACTCTTGCAGGTTCACCTGCAGCCGCCAGCGCCCATCCTGCGGCGCACCGGCCCAGTCGCCCTTCAAGGCGCGGGCCGCAACCAGGGTCAACATCACGCCCGCATCGGTGCGACTCACCCGCCAGTTCACATCCCTACCGTTCACCTTAAGCTGGCCGTTTTGCGGCTGGGCCTTGGCCGCGAATAACAGCCCGAGGGTGCCGTCTACCCATTCGCCGTGCAGCTTGGGCTCGTGGTTAAACCACACCACCAACCCCTGCGGCTGGACCTCTATCTGCTGCAGCTCAGTCGGCTCAGGCATCGTCAAACGGCCGATCATCATCCCGACCATCACACCGACTATCGCTAAAGAACCTAAAACCCTTGGCCATAGTTTCGGCCTTGGGTCCTCTTCAGGCGTAGAATGCTGCCCATCTTTATATTCGGAGCCGTGCATGTTTCACGTCATCCTTTTTCAACCAGAAATTCCGCCGAATACCGGCAACATTATCAGGCTCTGCGCCAACAGCGGCTGCCACCTGCACTTGATCGAGCCTATCGGTTTTGAGCTGGACGACAAGCGCCTGCGCCGGGCAGGCCTGGATTATCACGAATACGCGCCGCTCAAGCGCCATGCCGACCTGGCCAGTTGCCTGGAAAGCCTGGGCCATCCGCGCCTGTTCGCTTTTACCACCAAAGGCTCGCGGCCGTTCCACGATGTGCAGTTTGCTGAAGGCGATGCCTTTATCTTCGGCCCTGAAAGCCGTGGCCTGCCGCCTGAGGTGCTCGACGCGCAAGACAGCGATCACCGCCTGCGCCTGCCCATGCGCGAAGGCTGCCGCAGCTTGAACCTGTCCAACACCGTGGCTGTGGCCGTTTACGAAGCCTGGCGCCAGTTGGGGTTTAAGTAACCGCGGATACAACGTTACCCATAAAAAAAGCGCCATTCAGGCGCTTTTTTTATGGGCGGGGCGCTGTTTACTGAACAGTCGCGCTGCCTTCTTCTTGCATGCGCTGCAGCTCTTGGGCGTACAGAGCATCGAAGTTCACCGGAGCCAGCATCAACGCCGGGAACGAACCACGAACAACCAGGCTGTCCAGAGTTTCGCGGGCATACGGGAACAGCAGGTTCGGGCAGAACGCGCCCAGGGTGTGGCTCATCGAAGCTTGATCAAGGTTTTTGATCAGGAAGATGCCAGCCTGCTGAACTTCAGCAATAAACGCCACTTCTTCAGCGTTTTTCACGGTGACCGACAAGGTCAGAACCACTTCAAAGAAGTCGCCTTCCAGTGGCTTTTGGCGGGTGTTGAGGTCCAAAGCAACGCTCGGCTCCCACTGCTGACGGAAGATGGCCGGGCTTTTCGGCGCTTCAAACGACAGGTCACGTACGTAAATACGCTGCAGGGAGAATTGTGGAGCAGTGTCTTCGTCGCTAACAGCAGCGGTGTTCTGTTGGTCAGTCATCACAGATCCTTGATCATCTTGGGGCTTTAGAGAATGAGAGTCAGACGTTCAGCAGCGCATCCAATTTACCTGCGCGTTCGAGCGCAAACAGGTCATCGCATCCACCCACATGCCGGTCGCCGATCCAGATTTGCGGAACGGAAGTACGACCTGCCTTTTGGGTCATTTCTGCACGAACTTGAGGCTTGCCGTCGACTTTGATTTCTTCGAAGGCAATACCCTTTTTCTCCAGCAAAGCCTTGGCTCGCATGCAGTAAGGGCAATAGTCGCTGGAATATACGATGACCTTGGACATAGTTACTTCACCACTGGGAGGTTATCTGCACGCCAGGTCGCAATACCACCGGACAGCTTGGCGGCGTTGTAGCCGGCCTTGAGCAGTTCGCGGGCGTGCGTGCCGGAGTGTTGACCAGCCGCATCCACCAGGATCAGGGTCTTGCCCTTGTGCTTGTCCAGTTCGGCAATGCGCGCCATCAGTTTGTCTTGCGGAATGTTCAGCGCACCCACAATGTGGCCGGCAGCAAAGTCTTTGGCCGGGCGAATATCAATCACCACGCCTTCGTCGCGATTGACCAGGCCGGTCAGTTCGCCGGTGCTGACGCTGCGGCCGCCGCGGCTCACCTCATGGGCGATCAACAACGCCAACAAGATGACAAACGCGCCTACAAGCAGGTAGTGAGAAGTGGCAAATGCAATCAGGTGATCAACCATCAGAAGGTTCCAGGGCGTGAAAATGTGGGCCAGTATACACAGGCACCATGGCCCGCCAAACCCCGCCCGGCGGTGACGCCACATGAACTTCGCTTTAAACTGCGCATCTTCTTGATACTTCTATTAACCACGCCACGAGTGGGATCTATGACTACCACGCCTAAACCTCTGATCCTGATCATCCTGGATGGCTTCGGTCACAGTGAAAGTCACGATTACAACGCCGTCTATTCAGCCAAAAAACCTGTGCTTGATCGCCTTACCGCCAGCATGCCAAACGGCCTAATCTCAGGTTCGGGCATGGATGTGGGGCTGCCGGACGGCCAAATGGGTAACTCCGAGGTCGGCCACATGAACCTCGGCGCCGGGCGCGTGGTTTATCAGGATTTCACCCGCGTCACCAAGTCGATCCGCGACGGCGAGTTCTTCGAGAACCCGACCATTTGCGCAGCGGTAGACAAAGCCGTTGGCGCGGGCAAGGCCGTGCACATCATGGGCCTGCTGTCGGATGGCGGTGTTCACAGCCATCAGGACCACTTGATCGCGATGGCCGAGCTGGCCGTTAAACGCGGCGCTGAAAAAATCTACCTGCACGCCTTCCTGGATGGCCGCGACACGCCGCCTAAAAGCGCTGCATCGTCGATCGAGCTGCTGGACGAGGCCTTCAAAACCCTCGGCAAAGGCCGTATCGCCAGCCTGATTGGCCGTTACTTCGCCATGGACCGCGACAACCGTTGGGACCGTGTGGCGCAAGCCTATAACCTGATCGTCGACGGCAAAGGTGAGTTCAACGCTGCCACCGCGCAAGAAGGCCTTGAAGCCGCGTACGCCCGCGGCGAAAGCGATGAGTTCGTCAAAGCCACCACCATTGGTGAGCCAGTGACCGTTGAAGACGGCGACGCCGTGGTCTTCATGAACTTCCGTGCCGACCGCGCCCGTGAGCTGACCCGCGTGTTTGTGGAAGACGGCTTCAAGGAATTCGAACGTGCACGCCAGCCGAAACTGGCCGGCTTCGTCATGCTGACCCAATACGCGGCCAGCATCCCGGCACCGAGCGCTTTCGCACCGGGCAGCCTGGAAAACGTGCTCGGCGATTACCTGGCAAAAAACGGCAAGACCCAGTTGCGCATTGCCGAAACCGAAAAATACGCCCACGTGACGTTCTTCTTCTCGGGCGGCCGCGAAGAGCCGTTCCCGGGTGAAGAGCGCATTTTGGTGCCGTCGCCGAAAGTCGCGACCTACGACCTGCAGCCAGAAATGAGCGCGCCTGAAGTCACCGACAAAATCGTCGATGCCATCGAGCACCAGCGTTACGACGTGATCGTGGTCAACTACGCCAACGGCGACATGGTCGGCCACAGCGGTGTGTTCGATGCCGCCGTCAAAGCCGTTGAATGCCTGGACGCCTGCGTGGGCCGTATCGTTGAAGCGCTGGACAAGGTGGGCGGCGAAGCGCTGATCACCGCTGACCACGGCAACGTTGAACAGATGGAAGACGAGTCTACTGGTCAGGCGCACACCGCCCACACCTGCGAACCCGTACCGTTCATCTACGTTGGCAAGCGTGCGCTTAAAGTCCGCGAAGGCGGTGTATTGGCTGACGTCGCACCGACCATGCTCAAGCTGCTGGGCCTGCCACAGCCCAAAGAAATGACCGGCACCAGCATCCTGGTCGACGCGTAAACGCCTTGTAGTCGCTGCCGCAGGCTGCGATGGGGCGCACAGCGGCCCTGCTTTATTGAAGGGCCTTCGGCCCTTATCGCAGCCTGCGGCAGCGACTACAACGTTCTGAGCACACCGGATTCAGGCCACAATTTCACCTTCATCCATTCCTTATAGACAACGTTGGCGGGCATACTAGGCCGTCCCGTTCCTCCAGGTGTCGCCCGCCCCATGCTTCGCGCCCTTATAGCTCTGACCCTCACATGCCTGCTCCAACCGGCGTTTGCCGACGAGCGCGCGCAAACTCAACAGCAGCTGGAAGCCACGCGTCAGGACATCGGCGAGCTGAAAAAGCTCCTCGGCAAGCTCCAGGAAGAAAAATCCGGAGCACAAAAAGACCTGCGCAGCACCGAAACTGAAATCGGCAAGCTGGAAAAGCAGGTGGAGGCCCTGCAACAAGAACTAAAAAAGAGTGAAGGCGAGTTGCTGCGCCTTGATAGTGAGAAGAAAAAACTCAACAGCGCAAAAGTTGAACAGCAACGTCTGATCGCCATTCAAGCCCGGGCCGCGTATCAAGGTGGCCGTCAGGAATACCTCAAACTGCTGCTTAACCAGCAGAACCCCGAGAAGTTCGCCCGAACGCTCACCTATTACGATTACCTGAGCCAGGCCCGTCTGGCCCAGCTCAAAGGGTTTAACGAAACCCTGCGCCAGTTGGCCAATGTCGAATCCGACATCAACACCCAACAGGCACAACTGCTGACACAAAAAAGCAGCCTGGACAGCCAGCGCGCCGAACTCGACAAAGTCCGCGCTGACCGCCAGCAAGTGCTGGCCAAGATCAACGCCGACGTCAAAAACCGCGATCAAAAGTTACAAGCTCGCGAGCAGGATCAGGCAGATCTGGCTAAAGTCCTCAAGACCATTGAAGAAACCCTCGCCCGTCAGGCCCGCGAAGCCGAAGAGGCGCGGCAAAAAGCCTTGATCGCGCAGCAAGAAGCCGAAAAGAAACGCCAGCGTGAGGCTGAATCGGTGGCTACCGACGCCCCGCGCAAAGTGGTCAAGTCCACCCCAGGTGCCTTGGTTTCAAGTGCGGGCGTCTCTTATGGCGGACCTTTTTCTCAGGCACGGGGCAAACTTCCTTGGCCGGTTGATGGTCGATTGCTTGCCCGCTTCGGTGAAAGCCGTGGCGATGACGCCCGTGCCAAGTGGGACGGGGTGATGATCAGCGCCAATGCGGGCACCCAGGTGCACGCGGTGCACGGCGGTCGGGTGGTGTTTGCCGACTGGCTACGCGGCGCCGGGCAACTGGTCATTCTGGACCACGGTAACGGTTACTTAAGCTTGTATGGCCACAATCAGACCCTGCTTAAGTCTGCTGGAGACATTGTAAAAGCTGGCGATGTGATCTCCACCGTGGGCAACAGCGGTGGGCAAGCCACACCAGCGCTGTACTTTGCTATTCGTCAGCAGGGCCGCCCCAGCGACCCTGCACAATGGTGCCGCACTCAAGGATGAGTGCCATCACCTTTAATACGTAGGAGTTCGTTCAACATGCCGCACTTGTCCCGCCTCAACTCGCTGGCCCTGACGATCGCTCTGGTGATTGGATCACCCCTGGTGTTTGCTGCCCAGCCAGTCGCCCAGCCTGCGGCCGCTGCCAGCGCCAAGGCACCGCTGCCGCTGGAAGAGCTGCGTACATTTGCCGAGGTCATGGACCGCATCAAGGCTGCGTATGTTGAACCGGTAGACGACAAGACCCTGCTGGAGAACGCCATCAAGGGCATGCTCAGCAACCTTGACCCGCACTCTGCGTATCTGGGCCCCGAAGACTTCGCCGAGCTGCAAGAAAGCACCAGCGGCGAGTTCGGCGGCCTGGGCATCGAAGTCGGTTCGGAAGACGGCAATATCAAAATCGTCTCGCCAATCGATGACACCCCCGCCAGCAAGGCCGGCATCCAGGCGGGCGACTTCATCGTCAAGATCAATGGCCAGCCTACCAACGGCCTGACCATGACCGAAGCCGTGGACAAAATGCGCGGCAAGGTCGGCCAGAAAATCACCCTGACCCTGGTCCGCAATGGCGGCGCGCCGTTCGACGTGACGCTGACCCGCGCCAATATCCAGGTCAAGAGCGTCAAGGCACAACTGCTCGAAGACGGCTACGGCTACATCCGCATTACCCAGTTCCAGGTCAAGACCGGCGAAGAAGTCGCCGCGGCGCTGGCCAAACTGCGCAAAGAAAACGGCAACAAGAAGCTCAAGGGCATCATCCTTGACCTGCGTAACAACCCGGGCGGCGTGCTGCAATCGGCCGTTGAAGTGGTCGACCACTTCATCAAAAAAGGCCTGATCGTGTACACCAAAGGCCGCCTGCCAAACTCCGAACTGCGCTTCTCGGCCACCGGCAAAGACTTGAGCGAAGCGGTGCCGCTGGTAGTGCTGATCAACGGCGGCAGCGCTTCGGCATCCGAAATCGTCGCCGGCGCCCTGCAGGATCAAAAGCGTGGCGTGGTCATGGGCACGCCAAGCTTCGGCAAAGGCTCGGTGCAGACCGTCTTGCCACTGAACAACGACCGCGCACTGAAAATTACTACCGCGCTGTACTACACCCCGAACGGGCGCTCGATTCAGGCCCAGGGCATCGTGCCGGACATCGAAGTCAACCGCGCCAAGATCACCCGCGAGCAAGACAACGAGTACTACAAAGAGGCAGACCTGCAAGGTCACCTCGGCAACGGCAACGGCGGTGCAGACAAACCGACCGGCTCCGGCACCAAAGCCAAACCCATGCCGCAAGACGATGACTACCAGTTGAGCCAGGCCTTGAGCCTGCTCAAAGGCTTGAGCATCACGCGCGGCAATTAACGGTGCGCTTCTGGTCTGTCATCGCCCTGCTCTGCTGCCTGAGCGGCGCCGCCAACGCGGCGCCTGCCAGCAACCCCGAGGCACCGCGCAAGGCTTACCTGACCCTGATCATCGACGACCTGGGGCAAAACCTGCCCCGTGATCGGCGTGTTCTGGCCTTTCCGGGGCCGGTGACCACGGCAATCATGCCCGACACCCCGCACGCCGCTGAATTTGCCCGCGAGGCGCACAAGGCGGGCAAAATCGTCATTCTGCACATGCCAATGGACCCGGCCACGGGGCCGTTTGCCTGGCACCCTGACCTGCCTCTGGAGGAACTGGCCAAACGCCTGGATGCGGCATTCAAAGCCGTGCCCTACACCAGCGGCATCAACAACCATGAAGGCAGCCGCATGACCGCTCAGCCGCAGGCGATGGCCTGGTTGATGGGCGAGTTGCAACAGCGGCACAAATTCTTCGTCGACAGCCGCACCAGCGCCAAAACGGTTGCCGCGGCCGAGGCGCAAAAGATCGGCCTGGCCAGCGTGTCGCGGGACGTGTTCCTGGACAATGTGCGCACCGAAGACGCCATCACCCAGCAGCTTAATACCGCGATCAAACACGCACGCAGCCACGGCTCGGTGGTCATGATCGGCCACCCCTACCCACAAACCCTAGCCGTACTCGAACGCGAACTGCCCACGCTCAAAGCCCAGGGCATCGACTGGATCGACATCAAACAAATGATCGGCGTGCGCAGCAATCAGGCGATGGACGCGCATGGCAAAAATGGGATTTATCGCTAAAAGACCCCTGTAGGAGCGAGCTTGCCTCGCGATCTTTTAAACGATCAAAAGATCGCGAGGCAGAAGTTGGGTCAGAGGTAGCGGGCGCGGATTTTGTCCAGCACACCTTCAGCCTTGAGCTGATCCAGCGCGGCCTGCAATTTGCTGACCACGGCATCGGGCACTTGCTTGTTCAACGCCAGAAACAGCTCAGCCTGATTAAACCGCAGCACCGTCTTGAACCCTGAAATACCCACTTGCCGGGCCAAAAACTGCCCCGCCGGATCACCCGTGGCCCACAGGTCGATGTGACCGGCCTGCAGCTTTCTGGCGTTGTCCTGATCGCGTAACACAATCACCGGCGCGTAGCCCTGCTTCTCCAGGAACATGGCGATCACATCGTCCTTGTAAGCGCCTATTCGATAGGCCCGCGCTTGCTCAAGCGTGGTCAGTTGAATAGGGCTATTGGCCCGCGCCAGCAGCACCCAGTCGTCCGGGCCTAGCGGGCCGACCCACTTGAACAGGTGTTCACGCTCAGGCACCCGCGCCGTCACAAACACGCCGTAATTGGGGTTATCCATCGCCAGGTTGTAGATACGCTGCCATGGGAAGCGCAAGGTCATGCTGTAGTCGACGCCTGCACGCTCGAACGTTTCACGCAGAATATCGACGGCAATGCCTTCAAGATTCTGGTTCTGCGCAAAGTTCTTGCCGTTTTTGGCCATGTTGTAAGGCGGGAAATTTTCAGTCAGCAGCACCAGCGATGGCCGCTCGGCCGGGGCCGCAAACACACTACTCACCAGCAACATCGTGCAACTGGCAAGCAAGAGACAAAGACGCTTAAACATAACGTTTACCCAAATCCATGGTGTGCAAAGAGTGCCGTGGGCTTGCCATGCTGTCCAGTAGCCTTTGGACGTGAGGCCGGATTGGGTAAAACGATGAAGCATCAGCGCCCATTGCGGGCGCTGAAGGGCCAGGCTGTTAGCGCACCACAATCCCACGCTCGGCCATATAGGCCTTGGCCTCAGGCACGGTGTATTCGCCGAAGTGGAAAATACTGGCGGCCAGCACGGCACTGGCGTGGCCTTCCAGAATGCCATCGGCCAAATGCTGCAGGTTGCCGACGCCCCCGGAGGCGATGACCGGAATGCCCAACGCGTCGCTGATGGCACGGGTCACACCCAGGTCGAAACCGCTTTTCATGCCGTCCTGATCCATGCTGGTCAGCAGGATCTCACCGGCGCCCAAGCCTTCCATCTTCATCGCCCACTCGACCGCGTCGAGCCCGGTCGGCTTGCGCCCGCCGTGGGTGAAGATTTCCCAACGCGGGGTTTCACCCGGCTGCGAGACTTTTTTCGCATCAATGGCGACCACGATGCACTGCGAGCCGAAATGCTGCGCGGCTTCGCCCACAAACTCCGGGTTGAACACCGCCGCCGTGTTGATCGACACCTTGTCGGCACCGGCATTGAGCAGGTTGCGAATGTCTTGAATGCAGCGCACGCCGCCGCCCACGGTCAGCGGGATAAATACCTGGCTGGCCATGCGCTCAACGGTATGCAGCGTGGTGTCGCGGCCATCGACGCTGGCGGTGATGTCGAGAAAGGTAATCTCGTCAGCCCCTTGCTCGTCATAGCGACGGGCGATCTCGACCGGGTCACCCGCATCGCGGATGTTCTCAAATTTAACGCCCTTCACAACCCGGCCGTTATCCACGTCCAGGCAAGGGATGATGCGTTTGGCCAGCGCCATGCGGTTCTCCTCAGCCCTTGTAGCTGTCGCAGAAGGCTTGCGCTTCGGCGACATTCAGGGTGCCTTCGTAGATCGCGCGGCCAGTGATGGCGCCCACGATGCCCGGCGCCTTGGCGTCCAGCAGGGCTTTGATATCGCCCAGGTTGTGGATACCGCCCGACGCGATCACCGGGATGCTCGTGGCCGCGGCCAAGGCTGCGGTGAATTCCACGTTGCAGCCCTGCATCATGCCGTCTTTGGCGATGTCGGTATAAACGATGGCCGACACGCCGTCGGCTTCAAAGCGCTTGGCCAGGTCGATGACCTGCACGTTGCTGACTTCAGCCCAGCCGTCAGTGGCCACGAAGCCATTTTGCGCATCCATGCCGACAATGATTTTGCCGGGGAAGGCACGGCACGCTTCAGCCACGAACTCGGGGTTCTTCACCGCTTTGGTGCCCAGAATCACGTAGCTCACGCCCGCCTTGACGTAGTGCTCGATGGTCTCCAGCGAGCGAATGCCGCCGCCAATCTGGATCGGCAGGTGCGGGTAACGCTTGGCGATGGCAGTCACCACCTCACCGTTGACCGGCTGGCCTTCAAAGGCGCCGTTCAGGTCAACCAGATGCAGACGACGGCAACCGCCTTCTACCCATTTGGCGGCCATGCTCACCGGGTCATCGGAGAACACCGTGGAATCTTCCATACGGCCTTGGCGCAGACGTACACAGGCACCGTCTTTAAGATCGATAGCGGGGATAATCAGCATCTGGCAAACCTTCAAATTCGGGAGTCAGTGACTCGAAAATCAATTCTTTTCAAGTGCCCACAGGTCGCTTTCGATGCTCTCGAACCTCTCTTTGAGGTGCGTCTGCACATCGAAAATCGCGCGATTGTAGTAATGCGGCGCGATTTCGCGAGTGAACAGCTCAAGGATTTCAGCCGCTTCAAACGAACCCAGGTCCAGTTCGAAGCGGTCTTCCATAAAGCGTTTAATTTTGCTGGTGGCTTCGCTCTCTTGCTCTGGGGTGAGCGTGAGAATCGGCAGCTTCGGCTTGCGCGGCGCCATTACCAGCGGCCGTCCCAGGCGACGAAGTTTTCCAGCAACTGCAAGCCGTGGGTGTGGCTCTTCTCGGGGTGGAACTGCACAGCAAAACGCGAGCCTTCGGCCAGCGCAGCCGCGAAGTCGACGCCGTAATGCCCGCCACCGACCACCTGGCGAGGGTTGCCCGCCGCGATGTAGTAGCTGTGCACAAAGTAGAAGCGCGCCAGGTCCGGAATGCTGTGCCACAGCGGGTGATCGACCTTCTGCTGCACTTCGTTCCAGCCCATGTGCGGCACCTTGAGGTGCTCGCCCTCTTCATGCAGGTCTTTGCCGAAAAACTTCACCTGGCCCGGGAACAGGCCGATGCAGTCCACACCGCCGTTCTCTTCGCTGCTGTCGAGCAGGGCTTGCATGCCCACGCAAATACCCAGGAAAGGACGGTCCTGGCTGACTTCACGCACCAGCGAGTCGAAACCCAAACGGCGGATTTCAGCCATGCAGTCGCGAATCGCGCCCACACCCGGAAACACCACGCGGTCGGCTTCGCGAATCACGTTGGCATCGCTGGTGATCAACACCCGACCGGCGCCCACGTGCTCCAGCGCCTTGGCCACCGAGTGCAAGTTACCCATGCCGTAATCGATAACCGCCACTGTCTGCATCAGAGTACGCCCTTGGTCGATGGCATTTGCCCGGCCATACGCTCATCGAGCGTGATCGCCATGCGCAGTGCGCGGCCGAAAGCCTTGAACACGGTTTCGATCTGGTGGTGGGTGTTGGTGCCGCGCAGGTTGTCGATGTGCAGCGTCACGTTGGCGTGGTTCACAAAGCCCTGGAAGAACTCTTGAAACAGGTCAACGTCGAAACCGCCGACGGTGGCGCGGGTGTACGGAACATGCATTTGCAGGCCAGGACGGCCCGAAAAGTCGATGACCACGCGCGACAGCGCTTCATCCAGCGGGACATAAGCGTGACCGTAGCGGGTCATGCCTTTTTTGTCGCCGACCGCTTGGTTGAAGGCTTTACCCAGGGTAATGCCAACGTCCTCGACGGTATGGTGATCGTCGATATGCAGGTCGCCTTTGCACTCGATGTCCAGGTCGATCAGCCCATGCCGGGCGATCTGGTCGAGCATGTGCTCAAGAAAAGGCACACCGATATCAAATCGGGCCTTACCGGTACCATCCAAGTTGATCGAGGCTTTGATCTGGGTTTCCAGAGTATCGCGCTCGACTGACGCCTTACGTTCGGCCATCACCAGCTCCGCAAAATCATTGGGCGAAAAAGGTGTCCATTATAGGCACGGGTCAGGCAAACAGAAACATGGAAGGGGATGAGCGTACGCAAAACACTGTAGGAGCGAGCTTGCCTCGCGATCTTTTGATCTTTAAAGATCGCGAGGCAAGCTCGCTCCTACAGATTAACCACGGATTTTAGTGAAACAGCACCGCTGTTTTCTGCACCGTGACCCACACGCCCCACAACAGGGGAATGCCCACCGCCAACCACGCGGCAATGGTCAAGGGACGGCTGCCCGGCGCGGCTTTCCATTCCAGCGAGGTCGTCGTATCGGCGCCTTTGTCATGCCCCAGCGCTTGTTCAGCCGCCAGTTGCGCGTCGGTCATGAAGTACTTGTCAGCCACCGGGCGCACCAGCAGGTTGCAGATAAAGCCCAGCACCAGCAGGCCTGCCAAGATGTACAAGGTGATGTCATAGGCCGCCGCGCGTGGCACACCGATGCTCAACTGGTACTCGCGCAGGTAGTTGACCAATACCGGCCCCAACACACCCGCCGCCGCCCAGGCGGTCAGCAAGCGACCGTGAATGGCCCCGACCATTTGCGTGCCGAACAAGTCCGCCAAGTAAGCCGGCACCGTGGCAAAACCACCGCCGTACATCGACAAGATGATGCAGAACGCCGCCACAAACAGTGACACGTTGCCCAGATGCCCCAGGTTGGGAACCATCGCGTACAGCGCAAAGCCCAGCGCGAAGAACACAAAATAGGTGTTTTTACGCCCCAGGTAGTCCGAGAACGATGCCCAAAAGAATCGCCCGCCAATGTTGAACAAGCTCAACAAGCCGGTGAACCCGGCCGCGATGGCCGCGATCTGGCCCAGTTGCGCAGCGTCCAGCTGGCTGAACGACAGGTCGTTGCCCAGCAACTTGCCGGCGAACACCTCCTGCAACAACGGCGAAGCCATGCCCAGAATGCCGATACCGGCCGACACGTTCAGGCACAACACCAGCCACACCAAAGCAAACTGCGGTGTTTTCCAGGCCACGCTCACGTGCACATGGCGCTTGGTGATCATCGAGTTGGCCACCTTGTTCGGCGAAGGCGTCCAGCCTGCGGGCTTCCAGCCGGTCGGCGGCACGCGGTAGGACAAGGCGCCACCGATCATGAACACGAAGTAAATCGCC
Organism: Pseudomonas sp. FSL R10-0399; assembly: GCF_009600165.1. Lineage (NCBI taxonomy): Bacteria > Pseudomonadati > Pseudomonadota > Gammaproteobacteria > Pseudomonadales > Pseudomonadaceae > Pseudomonas > Pseudomonas sp. FSL R10-0399. Next base: position 17,720 of record NZ_WIWK01000015.1, on the reverse strand, counting down.
GCCATCGCCACAAAGCTCTGCCACACGCCCACGCCATCCGGACCGGCAAAATGCCCCATCAGCGCTGTCGCCAACGGCGCGCCTACCATGGCCCCGCCGCCGAAGCCCATGATCGCCATGCCGGTGGCCATGCCGCGTTTGTCCGGGAACCACTTGATCAGCGTCGACACGGGCGAGATGTAACCCAGGCCCAGGCCGATACCGCCGATTACCCCCGAACCCAGCCACATCAGCCAGATCTGGTGGGTATAAATGCCCAGCGCCGAAATCAGCAAGCCGCCGCACCAGCACAATGCCGATACAACACCCGCCTTGCGTGGCCCGGCATGTTCCAGCCAACCGCCCCACACCGCTGCCGAGCAGCCCAGAAAGATGAAGAACAAGGTGTAGATCCAGCCGAGCATCGAGATCGGCCAGTCGCATTGCGATGAGAACACCTGCGCGATAAAACTCATGTCCGGCGCGCAAGCAACCGCTTGGGTGATGCCGACCGCTTTGGACAATGGCAGCCAAAACACGGAAAAACCGTAGGCCATGCCGATGCACAAGTGAATGGCCAACGCGGCGGGCGGTACCAGCCAGCGGTTGAAGCCGGGTTTTGCGATAATGCGTTCTTTGGACAAAAACGCAGGTGGCGAGGCAGGGCTGCCCGCGACAGTACTGGTTGTCATTGTTATCTCCCCCATGGATGGAATGTTCCCCAAGTACGCTCAACCCCCGACTTTGGCGCCTGTATAGCGCACAGCCGTTTTGTAGGATTGAGATCAAGGCGAGACACTACGCCCTGGAAGGCCTGGAAAACGGACGGAGATTACCACTTCAGCGTAGGCCAAAGCCTTCGCTGATGCGGTCTTTAATACGCAAACTGTTCTGACACTATCCGCGCCCCAGTCCATCATCGCGTGGCGCTATACTCAGCGGCTAAATTTGAAACTCACCTAACAACAGACTTACAAGGACTCGCCCATGAAAGCGTTCGGCAAAATCCTGGGTCTGGTGCTTCTCGGGTTGTTGCTGATCATCGTGGCGCTGGGCTTTGCCCTCAGCCACCTGTTCGATCCCAACGATTACAAAGACGAGATCCGCCAGATAGCCCGTGACAAAGCCCACATTGAGCTAACCCTCAATGGCGACATCGGTTGGAGCCTCTTCCCGTGGCTTGGCCTGGAACTGCACGACGCCAGCGTGGCGACCCTGACAGCCCCCGACCAGCCTTTTGCCGACCTGCAAATGCTCGGCCTGTCAGTGCGTGTGCTGCCGCTGCTGCGCAAAGAAGTGCAAATGAGCGACGTTCGGGTAGAAGGCCTGAACCTGCACCTGACCCGCGACAAAGACGGTCGCGGCAACTGGGAAGACATTGGCAAGCCTGCACCCGCGGCGTCCGGCACTGAAACAGCCGCCGCCGACAGCACCAAGCCTGCTGCCGCAGACACCGCCAGCCAGCCGATCAAGCTCGACATCGACAGCCTGACCGTGAACAACGCCCGCGTTGAATACAGCGACGAGCTGACCGGCAAGCAGTTCAGCGCCGAGAGCATCCAGCTGAGCACCGGCCCGGTTCACGAGGCCACCAGCATCCCGGTCAAGTTGACCGCCTTTTTGGGCACCAACCAGCCGGTGATGCGGGTCAAGACTGAACTCGACGGCAAGCTGCGCTTTGACCGCGTGCTCAAGCGCTATCAGCTTGAAGACATGAAGATCGTGGGCGAAGCCTCGGGCGAGCCGCTGCAAGGCAAAACCATGAACTTCTCCGCTTCAGGCCAGCTTTTGGTTGATATGGCAGCGAACGTCGCCGAATGGAGCAGCTTGAAGATTTCTGCCAACCAGCTGCGCGCCCTCGGTGAACTCAAGGCCAACAGCCTCGACAAAACCCCGCAAATCAGCGGCGGCCTGTCGATTGCCCAGCTCGACCTGGCCAAGTTCCTCGACAGCATCGGCCAAACCCTGCCCACTATGGCGCCGGGCAGCCTGAGCAAGTTCGAACTGGTCACCCAGCTCTCCGCTACGCCGACTAGCGTGAGCTTTGATGACCTCAAGCTGAACCTCGATGACAGCACCTTCAATGGCCGCATTGCCGTCGAAGACTTCGCCAAGCAAGCCTTGCGTATTCAGCTCAAAGGCGACACGTTCGACGCTGATCGCTACCTGCCGCCTAAATCAGCCGAAGCCAATGGCGCCAAGGCTGCGCGTCAGGCCGAAGTGCAAGGCAGCGAAGCCAGCGCCCTGACCGCCTCGGGTGACAGCCCGCTGCCGGATGCACCGACCAAAAGCGGCTGGAGCACCACCAAGATCATCCCCGTCGAGCGCCTGAAAACCCTGGACCTGAACGCCGACATCAGCTTTGGCCAACTGACCCTGAGCAAATTGCCCATTCAGAATGCGGCGCTCAAAGCCAACAGCAAAGACGGTGTGCTGACCCTCGAAAACCTCAGCGGCAGCCTCTACAAAGGCACGTTTGCCGCCAACGGCAGCCTGAATGTGCAGCCGGTATTGCCGGTGGTCAAACTGCAAACCCGCATCACCAGTGTGCCGGTCGAGAAGATCCTCCAGAGCCAGGGGCAAACATCACCCGTCACCGGTTTGTTGACCCTCAACAGCAACGTGACCGGCAGCGGCAACAGCCAGAGCGCGCTGATCCAGAGCCTCAACGGCACCGCCAGCTTCGCCCTCAACAACGGCGTGCTGCTCAATGCCAACATTGAACAGCAACTGTGCAAAGCCATCTCCACGCTCAACCGCAAAACCCTGAGCGGCGCCCCGCTGGGCAAAGACACGCCCTTCAACGAACTCAAGGGCAGCCTGGTATTCCGTAACGGCGTGGCCAGCAACCAGGACCTGGTGGTGCGCATTCCCGGCCTGAGCGTCAAAGGCGATGGCGACATCGACCTGCGCGTATTGGGCATGGACTACCGCATTGGCATCATCATCGAAGGCGACACCCGCCCCATGCCCGACCCGGCGTGCCAGGTGGGCAAAAACTTCGTCGGCATCGAGCTGCCTTTGCGCTGCCGTGGCCCGCTGGAACTGGGCGCCAAGGCCTGCCGCCTGGACAAAGAAGGCCTGGGCAAAGTCGCCGTTAAAGCTGCCGGCAACAAATTGAGCGAGAAACTTGAAGAAAAACTCGGTGACAAAGTCAGCCCCGAACTCAAAGACGCGCTAAAAGGGCTGTTCAAACGATGAGGGATGAGCAGTTCGCAAGTGCCGTGCTCGATTGGTATGACCGCCACGGCCGCCACGACTTGCCCTGGCAACAGGGCATCACCCCTTACCGGGTGTGGGTCTCGGAAATCATGTTGCAGCAGACTCAAGTCAGCACCGTGCTCAACTACTTCGACCGCTTTATGGCCTCACTGCCAACGGTCGAAGCCTTGGCCGCAGCCCCCGAAGACGAAGTGCTGCACCTGTGGACCGGCCTGGGCTACTACACCCGCGCCCGCAATTTGCAAAAGACCGCGAAGATCGTCGTCGAGCAATACGGCGGCGAATTCCCGCGTGACGTTGAAAAACTGGTCGAACTGCCCGGCATTGGCCTGTCCACCGCCGGAGCAATTGCCAGCTTGAGCATGGGCCTGCGCGCGCCGATCCTCGACGGCAACGTCAAACGGGTGCTGGCCCGTTTTACCGCGCAAGAAGGCTACCCGGGCGAGCCCAAGGTCGCCAAACAGCTGTGGGCCACTGCAGAACGCTTCACGCCCTATGACCGGGTCAACGCCTACACCCAGGCGATGATGGACATGGGCGCCACGCTGTGCACCCGCAGCAAGCCCAGTTGCCTGCTGTGCCCGCTGGAAACCCACTGCGAAGCGCACATGCTCGGCCTCGAAACGCGCTACCCGATCCCCAAGCCGCGCAAAACCATCCCGCAAAAGCGCACGCTGATGCCGATGCTGGCCAACGCCGACGGCGAGATCCTGCTTTACCGCCGCCCGTCGACCGGTTTGTGGGGCGGCCTGTGGAGCCTGCCCGAGCTGGACGACTTCAATGACATCGAGTCACTGGCCCAGCAACACGCGCTGGCCCTGGGCGAACATCACGAACTGCCCGGCCTGACCCACACCTTTAGCCACTTCCAACTGGCCATTGAGCCCTGGTTGATCCAGGTCCAGGAAGCTGGCCATCACGTGGCCGAGGCCGACTGGCTCTGGTATAACCTCGCCACCCCGCCGCGCCTGGGCCTTGCTGCCCCGGTGAAGAAGCTGCTCAAACGCGCAGCCGACCTAATCCACGCAGGAGAGACCTCATGACCCGCACCCTCATGTGCCGCAAATACAAAGAAGAACTGCCCGCCCTCGAGCGCGCCCCATTCCCGGGCGCCAAAGGTCAGGACATTTTCGACCACGTCTCGGCAAAAGCCTGGGCTGACTGGCAAAAACACCAAACCTTGCTGATCAACGAGAAGCGTTTGAACATGATGAACGCCGAAGATCGAAAATATTTGCAGGGCGAGATGGATAAGTTCTTCAGCGGTGAAGAATATGCCAAAGCAGAAGGCTACGTTCCGCCGAGCGAGTAAACCCCGGTTTTAAAGGGTTTGGTCCGTAAGCGACGGTAATAATTAAAATTTTTTGAAAAAAGTGTTTGACGGATCCTCGGAAAAAGCTTCTAATGCGCCCCGTTGCCCAGATAGCTCAGTCGGTAGAGCAGGGGATTGAAAATCCCCGTGTCGGCGGTTCGATTCCGTCTCTGGGCACCACCTTTCGTTTTCAGGTGGTACCAAAAACACCTGAAAGCCCACAGAGAACCCGCCTAGTGCGGGTTTTTTGTTATCTATGGTTCCCCACCATTCCCTTGTAAGCCCAAACATATGTGAGTAGATTCGTGAGTAGATCCAGTTCGGTCTAGAAATCTACTCACACCACGGCGGCAAAATGCCCGCCCGGTGCGGCCTACAAGGAGGCTGCTTTGCCACTCTCAGATACCACCATCCGCACCGCCAAGCCGAAGGACAAGCTCTACCGGCTGACGGACGCCAACGGGTTATGTTTGGAAGTGGCATCGACAGGCACCAAGCTATGGCGGTACCGCTACCGCTTTAACGGCAACGCAAAAATGCTGGCGCTGGGTAAATACCCTGCTGTCACTTTGCTGAAGGCCCGCCAGCTACGCGATGAGGCCCGCCAACTGCTGACCGAAGGCACCGACCCCGGCGAGCACAAGAAAGCCGCCAAACAGGCGCAGAGGGTCGATGGACTAACATTCGAGACGCTGGCGCGGGAATGGTACGACTACAACTCGCCACGATGGGCAGAAGCCACCGCCTACAAAGCCAAGCTGTATTTGGATAACGACATTATCCCCGGCATCGGCGCCCGCCCTATAAAATCCATCACCCGGCCCGAGTTGGTCGAGCTGGTGCGCACGGTCGAGGCAAGGGGCACGCTCAATGCCGCTGGCAAGATCCGCCAATGGCTACACCAGATATTCCGCTTCGGACTTGCTAAGGGCGTCGTGGAGGTCAATCCGGCCACCGATCTAAATGTGGTCGCCGCGCCTGCGAAAGCCGCTCGCCATCACCCGCACGTCACCTTTGCCGAATTGCCCGAGTTGCTGAGCAAGGTCGAGGCCGCGAACATTCATACCCTGACCAAGCACGCCGTCCGACTGTTGACGCTGACAGCGGTTCGCCCTGGTGAGTTACGCCAAGCGCCATGGTCTGAGTTCGATCTAGACGCCGCCGTCTGGACGATACCCGCCGCCCGCATGAAAGCCCGCCGTCCTCATATCGTCCCCCTGCCCCGCCAAGCCGTTGCGATCCTGCGCCAGCTCAACGAAATCACCGGGCGTTACTCGCTGGTCTTTGCTGGCGCCAACCCCGAACGCCCCATGAGCGAGAACACCATCAACAAGGCTTTACGGTTGGCAGGGTACGAAGGCCGACAGACCGGGCACGGGTTCCGCCACCTGCTCAGCACCGAGTTGAACGGGCGCGGGTATAACAAGGACTGGATCGAGCGCCAGCTTGCCCACGGTGACAGCGACGAAATACGCGGTACCTACAATCACGCAGCCTATGTCGAGCAGCGCAGGGAAATGATGCAAGCCTGGGCAGATTCAATGGACGCCCTGTGCGCGGGAGCTAACGTGGTGAGCATCAGGCGGCCCGCTTAAAACTTATCCACACAAGACGGACTTGGGCAAATCTGGTTCCTGCTGGTAACATATGGCAGTCGCTGGATATTCATACAGCAATGAGTATCTAGCCACTGCTCAAGTACAGGCGGCCAATCGTCTGGCCAAACCCAAAAGTGCGCGGACAGGGCAAGTGAATGCTTCAACCCGGAGAGTACATACCGCTTGAACGCGCCATAGTCTCGCTAAAGCGCGACCACCCAGAAGTGTTAAAGGCCATCGCGAAGGCCATTAACTCGGTAGACCCGCACGCCGAGTTCAACCGCGAAACCATTACTGGATCAAAATACGGAGATAGCATTCCAGGCTTCGCCATCACTTATGGGCAGCTTGGTTCATATCTGAATACAGCTGTGACTAGGCTCGTTTCGGTTCTTATCGAGACCGAGGTTGGGGTTATTGAGTCGTCGCACGTCGCTGTCAATCGCGAATGGCTACTTAAACAGCGCGAGCACGCCGCACGCCAGCCTGAGGTGGTGCGAGAGATAGAGCTACGGTCCTATGCCTCACATGGCGCAACTGTAACCCCGATCATTCAACCGCTGGTGGACCAAGACCCGAAAGCCGCACGCGCCGAACTTCGCAAACTAAATATCCGCATAGAGCGGAGCTTGGTAATACGTCCAGACGACGAGCGAGACGCCGAAATTGAGCGCCTACGAATCCAATTGGAGGCGTCTACTGCGAGGGAAAAATCCATTGCGGCTACAGTCGACGCGTCCGAAAAAGCGATAAAAATGCTCACACGCGAGAACGACCAGCTACGCAAAGAGCGGTCCAGCACGCAGTTACCTCCAGCGTCGATCGCGACCAGGAAGCCAGACACTAAGCCCAGAAAGCTATCCAATGTGGAGATGCGAAACGAAAAAGCCAGGGCGTGCCAGGCACAGGTAAAGGAGCGAGCTACATCACTATGGCGGCATGCCGACTACGCCAAGCATAGAACCACGGATATGGTTAACGTTATTAGGCGACTCGCTGACTCGGAACCCGATTGGAATTTGCCAAAGAATGATGCGGCGCTAGCCAGGTGGATTTCAAGTTCTGCCCCGGAGTTTGCAAAGCGGCCTGGTCGTCCTCGTAAAGAAAAATAAAAGAATAAATCACACATCCGACCGGTTAACAGAATATCCGGCGCCGCTCAGCAATTTTAACTGCGCACACTCCCTGCCAACCTTTTCATCGTCGATTACCCAAACCGCCCTGGAGCGATTAGACGATGACAGCCATTACCCATCACATCCCTACACCAGCCAAGCAAGCCGTACTTGCCCACGGCGATAATCCGCCAATTCGTTTTATCAAGCGCCAGGCCGTGGAGGGCATCACCGGCCTTTCCTGTACCGAGATCTACCGCCGTATCGCCGCCGACAACTTCCCGAAGCAAGTAATGCTGGGGCCGAAGTGCGTGGTCTGGGTCGAGGCTGAAATTTACGGCTGGATGAATGACCGCATCGCCGAAAGCCGAGCGGTGGCCTGAAATGAAAAAGGCCACGATCCCCGAAGAGAAACGCAGCCTGTCGCAAGGCAATACTACCACTGGCGCCAGCCCCGCCCAACTGCTGGAAACTGCCCCAACCAAGATTGCCCGTGCCCTGGTGTATTTCCGCCACTTCGGCACGCTCAACCGTTTCGAGGCGCCGCGCTGGGTGGGTGATACCTGCCTGAACTCCACCATTCCCGTGCTTGAGAGCAGTTACGGCCTGGTGTTCGAGCACATCCCCGAGAAGTCGCCCAACAACTGGGGCGAACCCTGCGACTGTACCCGGTACCGCCTGCTGGAAAGCTCGCATGAGCAAGCGGACAAGGTGCTGGCGCTGATGTTCAACCGGGCTGCGAAACGCCAGAAGGTGGCAGCATGAAAAATACCATCATGCCAATGGCAGGGCCTAATAACGGGAAATCCCGCATTACCCTGACCCAGTACAACGGTGAGCCGTGCGTGGATAGCCGCCTGCTGGCTGAACAGCTGAACAACAAACACAAGAACTCCATGGCGCTGATTGAGCGTTACCTGGCCAAGTTCGAGGCGTTCGGGGTTGTTCCGTTTCAAACGGATAAACCCTTGGCCGGTACTGCTGGCGGTAGGCCGGAACGCTTCGCCCTGCTGAATGAGGACCAAGCGTTTTTCCTGCTGGCGCTGTCTCGCAACAATGATCGCGTGGTTGACCTGAAAGCCGACCTAATCATGGCATTCCGCGAAGCCCGGTATGGATATGCCTGCCTGGTCCTGGAGGCTCGCAAACAGGAAGCTAGCCAGAATGGCCGCCGCCTGGCCCGCTGGCGCTATGACAAGCCAGGCGCGTATCAGCACGTCGCTCATTTGCGGGAGCAACTGAAACTCCCGCTCGACCTGGAGGGCGTCCACCAATGACGCCCGCCACCTACCCAGCGCTGCCGTTGTCCAATCTGAAACAGGGGGTTGCATCCATTCCCGCCCGCATGTATCGTCTGATCGTCGCTGCAAATTCAGCGACCGGGTTTGACGGCCCGATCAACATAAGGCGCACAGGCGCCCCCATCACGATTGCAGGCGCTTTTTTTGTGCCCGCACATCCTGTTTATGGCGGCTGTGCGTGGGAGACCTTTGGGTCTGCCGGTTTCCTTATGTACCGGTCCGTCAACCTGCGCACAGCTGCCACCATTATTCGTTTGACGGCGAACTGTGGCAGCTCCACACATAAGGAGCGTCACCCCATGCACACCCTCAATCCGTCCCGACTTCGTGCCGCCGCGCACCGCGCTATGGCAATCGCCGCACTTCATGCCGACAGCTCATTGAGCGTCAGACTGAAACGATATAATTCTCAAATGGAAAAGGCGCGTCAGCTCGACGCTATCGGCGGTGCTGTATGACCTACCCTATCCAATCCGTCGCATCGCCCGTCGATAGCACCCTCGACGACCTGCGCGGCGCGCAAGAGATCCTTATGCTGCTTGCCATAGCTCTTGCAGTCATTGCCGCGCCGACCACACAGCCGCTTGTATCGAAGGTTCTGGCGACGTTCGCCCAGCACACAGCTATGGCCTGGGCCGAACTGCTGGACGGCGTGATTGAGTCGAGCGAGGCATCCCTATGAACAGCCTAAAGCTCCTGCTGATCGACGCCGAAGGTTTAGGGAGCCTGCCCGCCGAGCAGTTGGATAGCATAAGTTTGGCCGCAAATGACTTGGGCATGACCATAAGTCACGGCATATCTGCTATTGGCGTGCTTCTGGCCTGCGCCGCAACGGACGACGACAAGTTGAGCGCAGACACCCTTGTCGATATTGGCTGTCTGCTGCAAAGCCTGGGGAATCTCAGTTCGCGCGCGGCGAACATCGAAGTCAGGGCCGAGAACCACTCCCGGCATCGCGATACCAAGAAAGGGGCTTAACCCACCATGAATAACCAAATCTGCAAAACAGCGGGTACGCCGAAGGCTTGCCCGAAGAAAGCTACAGAGCTTTGGTTCGTCACCCATCCGAAGGTGCCCAAGGCGCTGCTGGGACCATTCTTGACTGAGGCCGACGCGGAGTGTGGCCGTATCGTGATGCGCAGCGCCGACGCAGTAGTGACGGCCTGCCTGGTCGATTCAATTGACGAAATCACCTACTGGCATGGCGCGAACAACGGCAAGGTCTGCCGGGCTTTTGCTGGCGCTGATCGCCGGGAGGTCGGCCATGAGTAACGTCATTCCCTTTGACCCGTTGAGCAGCATCGTGCGCGACGACCAACCACCACATATCGACCCGTACAGTTTTGCCCTCCTGGTGGGAGTGTTTAACGACCTGACGGCATTTCGTGACGGAGAGCCAAATCGTGAACGCGCCGCCCAGTTGCGCAAGACGGCCACCAAACTAAACGCCGTGCTGGCGCGGTTTGAGCCGCCCAAGGGGGCCGCATGACTGATCCCGCGATCCTATTCCGTGAAGCGCTCCAGTCAGTATTCGGGCCACTTGATTGGCTCCCAGACCCTGACGGCACCATTCACCGCTTCCACGTCCCCGGCGACAAATCCGGCACCCTCAATGGGTGGTACACGTTGTTTGCGGACGGCATCGCCTCGGGCGCGTTTGGTAGCTGGAAGGCTGGCGGCACTAATACCTGGAGCAGCCGAGAACCACACAATAACCACGAGGCCGAGCAAGTACGCCAGCGCATCGAGCAGGCCAGGCGCCAGCGTGAGGATGAGCAACGCAAGCGCCAGCTCAAGGCCGCGAACGTTGCACAACGCTGGTGGCGTGACGCACGCCGCGCAGATCCCGATCACCCGTACCTGATCGCCAAGTGCGTTCGGCCTCACGGCCTGCGCCAGCGCGGTGACGAATTGCTGATCCCGCTGTACTCCAGTGGCGTGCTGGTAAACCTGCAACGGATCACCACGAACGGGAATAAGCGTTTCCTGTTCGGGGGCCGGATCAAGGGCACCTATTCGCCGCTGGGACGCATCACACCGGGCAAGCCGCTTTGCATATGCGAAGGCTGGGCAACGGGCGCCACGCTCCACGAAAGCGGCTACACCGTCGCCTGCGCCATGAATGCCGGGAACCTAAAGCCGGTGGCGCTGGCGCTTCGGGCTGAATACCACACCGCCGAAATAATCATCGCGGGCGACGACGACCGACAGACCGAGGGCAATCCAGGACGTGCCGCCGCCAATGCCGCCGCCGCCGCGTGTGGTGGCCTGGTGACTTTCCCGGAATGGCCCGCCGACGCACCGCTGACCCTTTCCGACTTTAACGATCTAGCAGCCTGGAGCCGCCACCATGCGCCCGCCTGAAGCCAACGTAATCAACCTGCGCCCCGAAGCGCCCATGGTCGAGCCCGAGCGTCCTTGCTGGGGCGTGTATGAGCACTGGGTAACGAACGAGAAAGGCCGTCGCCTGCGCCCCGGCGTGTACTGGCATAGCTTCAAGCGCAACGCCGCCGACGATGACAGCGACGATGACAAGTCTGACAGGCCAATCACTGACGAGTGGATCGCCACGCCCGTGACGGTGGTGGCGCGCACCACCAATAGCGACGATTGCAGCGAGGGCCGTTTCCTGCGCCTGGTGACTGAGAGCGGCGTCAAGGAATGGATCATTCCGATGGAGGTGTTCGGCGGTAGCGGGGAGGACGCCAGGCGAACGCTGTTCGGCATGGGCGTGATTATCGCACTCAAGAAACGCGGCCAATTTATGGAATACCTACTGGAACAGCGCCCCGATCAGGTGTTCGCCACCACCTGCCGTCCGGGCTGGCATGAGTCGGGCGCCTTTGTACTGCCTGGACGCACCATAGGCAGCGACAAGGTGCGTTATCAGGCCAGCGGCAAGGGGCAGAACCTATTCAGCCTGCGCGGCAATCTGGACGGCTGGAAAACCGATGTCGCGGCCAAGTGCGAAGGGAACCCGGTGCTAACGCTGGCGATTGGCTGCGCGCTGGCTGGCCCGCTGCTGAGCCTGGTGGGCGTGCTGGGCGGTGGTGTTCACCTGGTGGGCGACAGTTCTAGCGGCAAGTCACTGGCACAGCTTATTGGCTCGTCCGTATGGGGCGACCCCGGCATATTCGCCGCGTCCTGGGATATGACCAAAGGCGGTTTGGAAATCGAGGCATCGGGCCGCAATGACACCATGCTCCCCCTGGACGAAATCAAACGTGCCGACCCCAAGCGCGTACAGGAAATGGCCTACTCACTCGCCAACGGCCAAGGCAAGGGCACCATGACCCGCGAGCGTGAAGGTAGGGCCAAGCTGTCATGGCGTCTGCTGGCGCTTTCCAGCGGCGAACGATCCCTATCCGAGCACGCAGCCATTGGCGGCAATGCGGCCCACGCTGGCGCCGAATTGCGCATGGTGGACGTGAACGCGGGCACCCGCACCCACCGGGCCTTCGATGAATTGCACGGCCTTGCTGGCGCCGACTTCCACCGCCTGCTGACCGTTGCTGTCGGTGCGCACCATGGGCATATCGGGCCAGCGTTCGTGGAAAAGATGCTCGCCAGCGATGACCGCCCCGGACTGCTGGAGGACTTCGCGGGCATACGCGCCAAGTTCATCGAGGATAACGCTCAAGCCGGACGGGTAGCGGATCGCTTCGCTGTCATTGCACTGGCTGGGGAAATGGCTATCGCCTACGGCCTGTTGCCCTGGACGCCTGGTAGCGCCCTTGCTGACTGCCAGTTGCTGTACGGCGAGTGGTTGAGCCGGGTTGGCAGTGGTAACGCAGAAGACCGCCAGATCCTGGCCGGTATTCTCGATTTTATCGACAAGCACGGCAGTAGCCGCTTCTCAGACGTGAGCGACCAGACGCCCGACACCAAGGTATTCAACCGGGCCGGGTATTGGAAACGATCCGACGGCAAACAACTGTACCTGTTCAACAAGTCGGCATTGGTCGAGGCGGCACACGGGTATGGCCTGAGCCGCGTTATCAAGGCATTGGAGGGGGCGGGCGCTATTGCCGAACGTGGCGCTGATCGAAAGCGCCACGCCAAGAAGTACCGCGCCCCTGGTGGCGGCTCGCCCTGGCTGTATGTGATCGACCCGGAAGCCTTGGACGGTGAGGGTGGCGCCGTATGACCGTCGCAACTGCAAAACACGATTGCCCATATTCACAGGAACCTAGAATCGGTGGGAACAGTGGGAACAGTGGGAACAGCCAGGCAGGCCGGGGCTTTCAGCCGTTCCCACCTAATAAAAAGAGTGGGAACAAGTGGGAACACACAATCGCTTTCCAATATAAGAGAGCGATAAATATGCATGATTTGGTTATTACAGTTCCCACAAAAAATGGAGTGGGTACAAAATGGGAACAGAAAAACACCCCTGGAGGCCGCGTATTTACTGGGCTGTTCCCACTGTTCCCACTGTTCCCACACTTTTTGAATTCACAGGAACATTTGTATATGAGTAATCCGGGGGAGGTGACGCCATGAGCCTCCTTTCCGGCTTGCTCGATCACATGCCGCCGACCATTGCTGGCGATGACAAACCGACCGTTACCAAGCCCACCACGGAGCGTACACGCCTGGTTATGGTCGAGCGCCCCCCTCAATTGCAGGCAAGCACCTACACCAATGCCGCCAATGCAACGCCCGAGTGGCGCAAAGCCCGTGACCAGTACATCAACCACCTGATGGCGTGCCGGTCCTGCCATGCGCCAACCGGGCGCCACTGTTCGGCGGGTGCTGGCCTGTGCGCCGCATATGACCGGACGCCAATGGAGGCGACCCGATGAAACATGAGGATTCAACCTTGAAGGTGAAACAGCGGGTTTCAGATGAGCAGCGCCGCCAAGTGCTGGACCTGCGCCGCCGTAAATCACTGCGCGAAGTGGCCGAAGCGACCGGCCTACCACTGGGGACGGTAAAGACGTTGGTTTCACGTTCCGGGGCATTCCGTGACAACGAGCAGCACCGCGCCCTGTTCACCTTGCCGCCAATCAAGCCCAGCGCCGATACGCTGCCCAGCGTGCCGGAACTACCGCCGCAGCAAGTCGTGACCGGGGATAAGGAAGTGGACGCCGTGCTCTGGCTACACGCCGTCATTCGTACCGGGCAGGCCGCATTGATTGAGCGGGCCATGGAAGCGGCAAAGCGAATCAAGACACCACTCGGCGTGCTGGAGAAGCGCTACCGCGACCATCTGACGGCGACCAATCCCGGCAATCTGTTTGCCGCCTTGTCGTCGTTTGGCTTTGGCGACCTTGAAGCGATGGCGGCGAGAGCTACCGAGGACCACCGATTGCGGCTGGAGGGAGTGTCCCGCTTTGGTGGCGCCCTGATGGATGACACCGACGCCGAAGCATTTTGCATCGATGCGCTGCGCGGACTGGAGGTTAGCGGACGGTTCGGTGACTTCGACAAGAGCCAGGTAGCCGACCGGTTCAACGCCCACCCTGATCTAATGCCGCACACGCTAGCCGACTGCCTGTATGAGCTGGATTACTGGAGCCGCCTGTATTGGCTACGCAACGCCGTAGACCGTGACGCCAGCGACGGACCAGCCGAAGCGACAGCGCGTGACTGGTTTGTGTTTGGCCTGCTGGCGGAGATACGGCCACGGGACAAGGCCGAAGCGCTGGCTGTATTCCGCTACCTGGTCGCCAGTGACCGCGATGACATGGCGGAGTCTGAGGCGATCATGCTGAACCTGATTGGGTAGTCCTATTCATCACCAACAACTAACCGTTTCCGCGCCACGTTTTACGAATCACGAAAACGTGGCGCGGATGAAACAGACCATATGATCCCGCTGAGACCATATCGTCTGTTTCGCCCGCCTATCCCAGACCGCGCTGTATCCAGCCTGGTATCCACGGTTTGAAGCCATTCCGAGGTGGATACGTGGCACTGGTTAACAGCATGGTTAACACGGAAAAGGGAGTTTTCGGAGGCTCTAAAAAAGGAATGCCGCGTCCGACAAAATAACCCAATGAATGAACGGCGGGCGCACCAAAATCACAATAAGATCGCACTAAGGTGGACGGGGTGTGATTACGGGAGCTTTGCCCGCGAAGGGTGAGATTAGGGCGAGGCCGAACGGTAAGGTCACGGTAATGCGAGGTTGCGAAAACCAACCCTATGAATGAGCGCGTCAAGTGCCGAGCGGCCAGGTATCCACCCTGGTATCCACGATTTGTGGCTGATCCTGCTGGATACCCGAACCGGTTAACTGGGGAGCAGCGGTGCGAACCGATTCGGGCACAGTGACCTTGTAACAAGGCGGCCTGTAACAGCGCGTGTAACAGGGGAACGGGTTGTTTCACGCACGACTTTCACGCATCCCGATATGCGCGAAATCTGTCCCGGAGACAGAATTGAACCGTTTGGTACGCAGCCAGGTACGCACCCATGGTTCGCACCCGTATACGCGAGGCTGGCGCGAACCTGGGCGGCATTGCCATGGCTTCCAAGCGTTGGCTTCCACTGTTGTTTCCAGGGTTTCGCAGTGGTTTTAACTGGCAACCTGGCCTCATTTAGGGAAACACCCCATGAATGACCACATCAAAACCACTATCTGGCGGCAACGACGCATCCGATTGAATGTAAGGTTTTGACAGGTTCCAGTGTGTAGAAAACGCCACACTGTGTAGGAATCAACACGCAGTAAATGGTGCCACCTCTTTGACCACGCTTTGACGGAATGTGAGACAGGCATGATACGAAACCGGCGCCGGGTGGGCGTCCGAGGCTTATCCCACACGGGGGCCGTCAAACAAGGGGGCTTGGCCGTATCACACCCCCGACAGACCCCTGACGAAATTCTGGACAGGCTCTGGACGGATCGCGGGGCGACCATGCGCCAGCGCCTGGCTGGACGCCCTTATCTGTAAGGGCTGGCGCTTACTTATCGACTCGACAACAAGTGCGGCCCGTCCAAAAAAACATCAAGGGGGTGCAATAAATTTGCACCCTCTCCAGGATAATAAAAAGCTGTCTAGCCGATTCGCCAACAAACTACCGGGATCACGGTAGTTATCAGATAATCGAGCGACCCTTGAAGTCCGTTTTTCGGATAACAAACACCCCTCGATACCAGATTTTCCGGTATCGCACGCCAGAGGTTAAAGCCATGTCCGTTATCGACTGCGACTACCTACCCGCCGACAAGGTGGTGTTTCCACCCGAGCTGGCGCTATTGATTGTCAGGAAAGCCGCCGCCATGGCCGAAGCATTCGAGAGCCAGGCGCTCGACCAGCTTACTAGGGACGCCAGGCGTGAGCTTGCCCAAGGTGCGGAGCCACGGAGAATCATCCGGGAAATGCGGCTGTAATGCCTGGAGTGCCACGGCATCGAGTACGCGACACAAAACGATAATTCGCAAAAGGTGTCGCGTACCTGACAGACCGAAATGGGAGGCCAGGTTCAATGCCTGGAATTCCGGGTAAGCAAAAGTAAGCAAAACCGGCTGGGTTAGGGCTGGGTTAGGGCTGGGTTATTGGATTGGCTATCCTCATCGACAGAATCTACATTGGTGGCAATCTTGTCATGTGGCAGCTATCGAGCTGCAAGGATCAGCAGGGATGAACGAAGACCAGCACCGACGCCGCATGGCTTTATGGTTCGGATCAATCCCTGTGATTGCAGCCTTTGCGCTTCTGATCCTGGTGCTGCTGCTGAGTGATCGCACGACCCCGGTAATTCCGCAAATACCTGTTGGCTCAAATCCGATCATTCAGGCGGATCAATCTCCAAAAGTGATGAGCCAGGCAATCGAACCAATTCCGGCTGAATCTCCATAGGGTGAACGAGCCGTTCATCCGACCGCTCAAATCTGAACGGCCACCTGGCAAGCGCCACCCAAAAAACTTGAAAAAGGGGGCACCACTGAAAAAAGTGAGTAGATTTGTGAGTAGAAAAACAATCAGAAAACGTGAACGCCTTTAAACGCTTAGCCTGTAGCCATCGGTTCGATTCCGTCTCTGGCACCACATTCAGCTTTGATGTGGTGTTCACACCACGCCAAAGCAAACAAAAAACCCGCCTAGTGCGGGTTTTTTGTTGCGCGCGATTTTTATCCGTAAGCGCCACCTCTCTTGGCGATTGCAAAGAGATGAGGTTCAATCCTCTCTTCAGCCTGCAAGGACACACCCCTTTAATGTCATCGCCTAAAAAACAGCAAAAGAATGCGCAGCGGGCCAAATCCAAGGCCAAGCAGAACCGCATCGGCAAGCCGGCCAAAACGTCGGCCAGCAGCTTGATGGATCATCCGTTCGATGACGTCAAAATCGATCTGAGCACGTTTAACTTCCAGGACATCCTCGACAACGGTTTTGACCCGGCCGATTACGATGATCTGTTCCAGGTCATGAAGGCCGCCGAGGCCATTAACCTGCAAGCGATGTGCACGGTGTTCCTGCAGTACCCGGTGCTGGAGCTGGTGATTTCCGAAGAGGAAGAAGACAGCGCCACGGACTTCCTGATGGGCTTGTTGATCGAGTACCGCATTGCCATTCACGGCGATGACGAAGACAGCGCCGTGGCCTGGATCGAAACACCGGCCTTCCAGAACGCCTACGTCGAGGCCTCACGCGTGCTGCAAGAGCGCAACACCCGGAGCGCGCACTGACCGCAGCGCTGACCCCACCTGTCAGCCGGGCGTTTACCGAGCCCGCCGCTGACGGTTATGTGCTGGGCGGTATTGAGTGGCGCCATGGCGCTGGCGACCCGACGCGGGCAGTGGTGATCATCAACGCCGCGACGTCGGTGCGCTGCACGTATTACTCGCGCTTTGCCGAATACCTGTTTAGCCATGGGCTGGACGTGATGCTGTTTGATTACCGGGGCATCGGGGTTTCACGTGCCGGGTCGCTGCGCGGGTTTCAAGCGTCATGGTCGGATTGGGGCGCGCTCGACTTTGAAGCCTTGCTCCAGCGCGCACAGCGTGAATACCCCGGCCAACCTGTCGATGTGGTCGGTCACAGCTTTGGCGGCTGTGCAGCGGGCCTGGGGGCGTCCGGGGCGGTGATCCGCAATCTGGTGACGGTGGGCGCGCAGTTTGCCCACTGGCGCGACTATGCGGCTGATCAGCGCTGGCCCATGCTCGCCAAATGGCATGGGGTGATGCCGCTGCTGACGCGGGTGTGCGGCTACTTCCCGGGCAAACGCCTGGGCTGGCTCGAAG
>NZ_WIWK01000159.1:0-10302 GCF_009600165.1 Pseudomonas sp. FSL R10-0399 | reverse complement strand
GTGGGTGATGACGGGATCGAACCGCCGACCCTCTGCTTGTAAGGCAGATGCTCTCCCAGCTGAGCTAATCACCCTTTGCTTCGTTGAGGCCGCGAAATTTACGCAGGTATTGAAGCTAAGTCAAGGACAAGGTTGAGTTTTTTTCAAAAAAAGCAAAAAAACTCAGTTACTCGTCATAAACCATTTTCTTGCTCATGCCACCGTCCACGACAAACTCCTGCCCGGTGACAAAACCGGCATTGCGCGACAGCAACCAGGCGACCATCGCCGCCACGTCTTCAACGGTCCCTACCCGGCCAGTCGGGTGTTGCGCGTGATCGGCGTCGGTTAACGGCTCTGCGCGGCGCACAGAAGGGTCACGTGCGTCGATCCAGCCGGGGCTGACAGCATTGACGCGGATCTCCGGCCCAAGGCTGATGGCCAGCGCATGGGTCAACGCCAGCAACCCGCCCTTGCTCGCCACGTAAGCCTCGGTGTCTGGCTCTGACTGGCGGGCGCGGGTGGACGCCAGGTTGACGATCGAACCGCAATGCGCGCGCAAATAAGGCGCACAGTGCTTGGCCAACAGCATCGGCCCGGTGAGGTTGACGGCCAGTACGCGGTTCCAGTGATCCAGATCGAGGCTTTCAAGGGTCATGTTGTGCGGATCGGCAATCGCAGCGTTCGATACCAGCGCATCCAGACGCCCGAACTGCCCCAACACTTGGGCCACACACTGAATCACGTCGGCCTCGACCGACACGTCCATGGCCACGAA
Organism: Pseudomonas sp. FSL R10-0399; assembly: GCF_009600165.1. NCBI lineage: Bacteria > Pseudomonadati > Pseudomonadota > Gammaproteobacteria > Pseudomonadales > Pseudomonadaceae > Pseudomonas > Pseudomonas sp. FSL R10-0399. Next base: position 9,545 of record NZ_WIWK01000159.1, on the reverse strand, counting down.
CCAGGCGCTGTCACCCAGCGCCTTGACCACTTTTGAGCCACGCGCACGATCAATGTCGGTCAGCACCACTTGCCAACCTTCACTGATCAACCACGCCGCAATCCCCAGACCAATGCCGCGTGCAGCACCGGTCACCAGTGCTACACGGCCATTGCCCTCAATCGCTGATTCAAGCGCCCATTCGGTCACAGTACGGCCAAGCCTCGCGACAGGTCAGCTTGCAGGTCAGCTACGTCTTCCAGGCCGACCGCAATGCGGATCAGACTGTCACGGATGCCGGCCGCTTCGCGCTCTTGTGGCGCCAGACGACCGTGGGAGGTGGTCGCCGGGTGGGTAATGGTGGTTTTGCTGTCACCCAGGTTAGCGGTGATGGAAATCAGGCGGGTGGCGTCGATAAAGCGCCAGGCGCCCTCTTTGCCGCCTTTGACTTCAAAGCTGACCACTGCACCGAAGCCGCGCTGCTGGCGCTGGGCCAATGCATGCTGCGGGTGGCTCTTAAGGCCCGCGTAGTGAACTTTCTCGACGCCGTCCTGCTGCTCCAGCCACTCGGCCAGAGCCAAGGCGCTGGCGCAGTGCGCGCGCATACGCAGGTTGAGGGTTTCCAGACCTTTGAGGAAGATCCAGGCGTTGAACGGGCTCAGGGTCGGCCCGGCAGTGCGCAAAAAGCCGACGACTTCTTTCATCAGTTCGCTGCGCCCCGCCACAACACCGCCCATGCAACGGCCCTGGCCGTCGATGAACTTGGTCGCCGAGTGCACAACGATGTCAGCGCCCAGCTTGACCGGCTGCTGCAAGGCTGGCGTACAGAAGCAGTTGTCGACCACCAGCAGCGCACCCTTGGCGTGGGCAATTTCTGCCAGCGCGGTGATGTCTACCAGTTCCGCCAAGGGGTTGGACGGCGACTCCACAAACAGCAATTTGGTGTTCGGCTTGATCGCCGCATCCCATCCTTGCAGTTCGGCCAGCGGCACGTAGTCCACCTCAATGCCAAAGCGCTTGAAGTATTTTTCGAACAGGCTGATGGTCGAACCAAAGACGCTGCGCGAAACCAGCACGTGGTCTCCAGCGCTGCACAAGCTCATCACCACCGACAAAATGGCGGCCATGCCGGTTGCCGTGGCAACGGCCTGCTCCGCCCCTTCCAGTGCCGCGATACGCTCTTCGAACGCACGCACCGTAGGGTTGGTGTAACGCGAATAAACATTGCCCGGGACCTCACCCGAGAACCGCGCCGCCGCATCGGCAGCCGTGCGGAACACGTAGCTGGAGGTCAGGTACATTGCATCACCGTGCTCGCCTTCTGGCGAACGGTGCTGGCCAGCACGCACAGCCAAGGTGTCGAACGCTACGCCCTCGAGGTCGCTGTCCAGCCGACCGGCATCCCAATCCTGACTCATGCTGCCCACTCCTTGCCTTGTATATAAATGCTTTTAAGTAAGAACAATGCAAACCGGCCCATCAGGGCCGGTGTGTTGAAGCTTAGTTGTTGTACAAGCCTATCGTTGCACCGACGCCTTGAGCAATCACCTTGGAGGCATCATTGCGCGCACGCTCGATGCGGTCCAGATAGTTCTCGTCAATGTCGCCGGTCACGTACTTGCCGTCAAACACCGCGCAGTCGAACTTCTCGATCTTGATCTTGCCGCCACCGACCGCTTCGATCAGGTCCGGCAGGTCTTGATAGATCAGCCAGTCAGCGCCGATCAGGTCAGCCACGTCCTGGGTAGTCCGGTTATGGGCGATCAGTTCGTGGGCGCTTGGCATGTCGATGCCGTACACGTTCGGGTAGCGTACAGCCGGGGCTGCCGAGCAGAAGTAAACATTCTTCGCACCCGCTTCACGGGCCATCTGAATGATCTGCTTGCAGGTGGTGCCACGCACGATCGAGTCATCGACCAGCATCACGTTCTTGCCACGGAACTCCAGTTCGATGGCGTTGAGCTTCTGGCGCACGGATTTTTTACGTGCAGCCTGGCCCGGCATGATGAAGGTACGGCCGATGTAACGGTTTTTAACGAAGCCTTCGCGGAACTTGACGCCCAAGTGGTTCGCCAGCTCCAGCGCAGCGGTACGGCTAGTGTCCGGGATCGGGATGACCACGTCGATGTCGTGGTCTGGACGCTCGCGCAGGATCTTCTCGGCCAGCTTTTCGCCCATGCGCAGACGCGCCTTGTACACCGAAACGCCGTCGATGATCGAGTCCGGACGCGCCAGGTACACGTGTTCGAAGATGCACGGGGTCAGTTGCGGGTTTACTGCGCACTGACGGGTGTGCAGCTTGCCGTCTTCAGTGATGTAAACCGCTTCGCCCGGCGCCAGGTCGCGAATCAGGGTAAAGCCCAGCACGTCGAGCGACACGCTTTCGGAAGCGATCATGTACTCGACGCCTTCGTCGGTGTGACGCTGGCCGAACACGATCGGGCGGATGCCGTTAGGATCGCGGAAACCGACGATGCCGTAACCGGTGATCATCGCCACCACGGCATAACCACCGCGGCAACGGTTGTGCACGTCAGTCACAGCGGCGAAAACGTCTTCTTCAGTCGGTTGCAACTTGCCACGTTGCGCCAATTCATGGGCGAAGACGTTGAGCAGGACTTCCGAGTCCGAGTTGGTGTTGACGTGACGCAAGTCAGATTCGTAAATCTCCTTGGCCAGCTGTTCAACGTTGGTCAGGTTGCCGTTGTGCGCCAAGGTGATGCCATACGGCGAGTTGACGTAAAACGGCTGTGCCTCTGCTGAAGTCGAGCTACCTGCTGTTGGATAACGCACATGGCCGATGCCCACGTTACCAACCAGGCGCTGCATGTGGCGCTGATGAAACACATCCCGCACCAACCCGTTGTCCTTGCGCAGGAATAACCGGCCATTATGGCTGGTTACAATACCGGCAGCATCCTGGCCGCGGTGCTGGAGGACGGTTAGCGCGTCATACAGCGCCTGATTGACGTTCGACTTACCGACGATACCGACGATGCCACACATGCGACGCAACCCCTACTTAATGGATCTGAACTGAACACCGCTCACTTGGGCTGGATAGCCGGCAAGAGGTGCTCCTTGAACGGTAGATCAGCAGGTGCGCTGATACCGCTGGCCAACCATTGGCTACTCCACCCCAAAATGAGGTTTTTCGACCAATCGGCAACCAATAGAAATTGTGGCATGAGCCTGGACTCCTGCCACCACGAGTCTTGCTGCACCGGCCCCAGGCTCAAGAGCCCGACCCCCACGACCACCAGCAGCGCGCCACGCGCAGCGCCAAAGGCCATGCCGAGAAAACGATCGGTCCCGGACAACCCGGTGACGCGAATCAGTTCGCCGATAAGAAAGTTGATCATTGCGCCTACCAGCAAGGTGGCGACAAACATGATGGTGCACCCGACGATGATGCGGGCGGAAGGTGTTTCGATGTATCCGGTGAGGTACTGTGACAACGAACCGCCGAACATCCAGGCGACAACCCCGGCAATGATCCAGGTGCACAGCGACAGCGCTTCTTTTACGAAGCCGCGCTTCAAGCTGATCAATGCAGAAATGGCGATGATTGCAACGATCGCCCAGTCAACCCAGGTAAATGGCACAGTTCAGTCTACAGACAGATAAGGCGGCGCATTTTAGCAGAGCGCCGCCTCTCAAGTCAGGCGATTTATCAGTGCATTGGCTATCAGACCCAACCTTTTTATGCGCTTAGCCACGCTCAGGCTGGAAGCGCACCACAAAACCCTTGAGATTTTGCTGCTTGTCGAGAATGTCACGCATCCGATCGGCCTCTGCACGTTCCAGCAACGGCCCTACAAAAACCCGGTTCATCCCGCCAGACGATCGAACGTAAGCGTTATAACCTTGATTACGAAGGGTTTTTTGCAAGTTATCGGCGCTGGCACGATTGGACAGACTCACCAACTGGATCGACCAACTGATGGGCAAACCGTTAGGGTCTACACGCTTTTGCGTGGTGTCGAGCTTGGCTGGCGGCTGCGCCACCGTTTGCGCTGGCGTGACTGCAGGCGGCTTGGCGGGCGCTACCGGTTTGCTGACCACTGGTGCAACCGGCGCCGGAGCAGGTGCAGGCGCAGGTTTTGGCGCTGCAACCACGGCTTGCTCGACCGGCAGTTCCGGCTCTTGCTCAATGACTTGCGGCTCTGGCACCGGCACAGGCTCTACCTGAACCTGAGGCATGACGGGTGCTTGTGGCGCCGTCGGCGCATCGACCTGAACCTGGCGCTGCTCATCCTGACGCGAAAACAGCATGGGCAGAAAAATCACCGCCAGAGCGATCAGTACCAGCGCCCCAACCATCCGCTGCTTGAATACCTTATCCAGCAAAGCCATTTGCAGCCTCCTCCTTGGCGCGCCGCTCCAGCCATTCAAGCGCCTGAGCGACACAATAAAATGACCCGAACAGCAAAATTTCATCTTGCGGCGTAGCCCGTTCGCACTGCGCCTCAAGTGCTGCATCAACACTGTCGTACGGGGTAACCGATGCGCCCAACGCTTGCAGCGCAGCCTGCAACTCAGCCGCAGGGCGCGAACGCCCGGTGTTCAGTGGCGCGACTGCCCAATGCTCGACAACACCAGTGAGTTGCGACACAACGGCATCCAGATCCTTGTCTGCCAACAGACCAAACACCGCCAAACGCTTGCCCGCCAACGGTCGTTGTTGCAAACGCTTGCGTAAATACTCGGCAGCATGGCCGTTATGGCCGACATCCAGCAACAGGCTCAGCGGCTTGACGTTCCAATTGATCTGGCGACGGTCAAGACGCCCGGTGACCTTGGTCGCCAACAGCGCCTTGATCACCGTCTGCGGATCCCAAGGCCACTGCGTCAGGGCATACGCCTGAAGCGCCAGCGCTGCGTTTTCCATGGGCAGATCCAGCAACGGCAAATCGCGCAGCTCGAGCGTTTGCCCTTGTGCATCACGCCCCTGCCAATGCCAGACAGTGTCGGCAATGGTCAGATTAAAATCACGCCCGCGCAGCAACAGCGGGCAAGCCAGCTCTTTGGCTTTGTCGAGCAGAGGTTGAGGCGGGTCAAGATCACCGCACAAGGCCGGCTTGCCCTGGCGGAAAATCCCGGCCTTTTCATAGGCAACGGATTCACGGGTATTACCGAGGTACTCCACGTGATCGACGCCAATGCTGGTGACCAGCGCCATGTCAGCGTCAACCAGGTTGACCGCATCCAGTCGCCCGCCCAGCCCGACTTCAAGCACCACAACGTCCAGTTGTGCGCGCTCGAACAGCCAGAACGCAGCCAGCGTGCCCATCTCAAAGTAGGTCAGGGATGTTTCCCCGCGACCGGCGTTCAACGCCTCAAAGGCTTCGCACAACTGCGAGTCCGAGACTTCAACCCCGTCGATCTGCACACGCTCGTTATAGCGCAGCAGATGCGGCGAGTTGTAAACCCCGACCTTGAGCCCTTGCGCACGCAGCAACGAGGCAACGAATGCACAGGTCGAACCTTTACCGTTGGTGCCAGTGACTGTCACCACCCATGGCGCGGGCTTTTGCAAGCCCATGCGGTTCGTTACCTCTCGTGCGCGGTCCAGCCCCATGTCGATGGCAGCCGGATGCAACTGTTCAAGATAGGCGAGCCACTCGCCAAGGGTGCGCTGGGTCATAGGTTTGCAGGTGCCGGTGGGACAACGACGGTTTCAACAGGCACAGCCACAAACTCAGGTGTTGGCAGGCCCATCATTTGTGCCAGCAGGTTACCCAGGCGCGGACGCAGCTCCTGACGCGAAATAATCAGGTCAATGGCGCCATGCTCCAGCAGGAATTCGCTGCGCTGGAAGCCTTCTGGCAGTTTTTCGCGAACGGTTTGCTCAATCACTCGCGGACCGGCGAAACCGATCAGCGCTTTTGGCTCAGCCACGATCACGTCACCCAACATCGCCAGGCTGGCCGAAACACCGCCGTACACCGGGTCAGTCAATACCGAGATAAACGGAATGCCTTCTTCACGCAGACGCGCCAGTACCGCAGAGGTCTTGGCCATTTGCATCAGGGAGATCAGCGCTTCTTGCATGCGCGCACCGCCGGAAGCGGAGAAGCAGACCATTGGGCAGCGGTTTTCGAGGGCGTAGTTGGCGGCGCGAACGAAGCGCTCACCGACGATGGCACCCATCGAGCCACCCATGAAGGAGAACTCAAACGCCGACACCACAATCGGCATGCCCAGCAGGGTACCGCTCATGGACACCAGAGCGTCTTTTTCGCCGGTCTGCTTTTGCGCGCCGACAATGCGGTCTTTGTACTTTTTGCTGTCGCGGAATTTGAGACGGTCAACAGGCTCCAGATCAGCACCCAACTCGTTGCGACCGTCAGCGTCCAGGAAGATGTTGATGCGTGCACGTGCGTCGATGCGCATGTGGTGATTGCACTTGGGGCAAACGTCCAGGGTCTTTTCCAGCTCTGGACGGTAAAGCACAGCGTCACAAGACGGGCATTTGTGCCACAGGCCTTCAGGTACCGAGCTCTTTTTGACCTCGGAACGCATGATCGAAGGAATCAGCTTGTCTACCAACCAGTTGCTCATGCTTTTTTTCTCCAGTACCGGCGACCTGAACACTGCGGTTCAGGCCCCGTGTATGCCCTTGAGCTTAATTCAATAAGTGTGTGGCGATGATTGTCCGGGAACAGCGGTCAGCCATGGCAAACCAGCGCATCCCTTTCAACCCTCAGCCTTCCCGACAACACGCCCTGAAGCGGTTGGCGCTTTAATTTCTGCCCGTCATGTCACCGGGCCCGCCCGTATCACGAAGCGGTAATGATGGACGGTGGCAGGCTGCCAACCGTCACATCGAGTATCAGTTTGTTGCGCGTACAGCCTGCATAAAGGCCCGAATCTTATCGTGATCCTTGATGCCTTTGCTCTTTTCTACGCCACCGCTGACGTCAACAGCGTAAGGCTGCACCTGAGCAATGGCTTGCGCCACGTTCTGCACGGACAGGCCACCAGCCAAAATAATCGGCTTGCTTAACCCTTGAGGTATCAGAGACCAGTCAAAGGCCTGCCCGGTTCCACCCGGCACACCCTCAACGTAGGTATCGAGCAAGATCCCGCTGGCAGAGGCGTAAGCCGCACAGGCTGCAGCAATGTCGTCCCCTGCTTTGACCCGTAGCGCTTTGATGTAGGGCCGGTGATAGCCCTCGCACTGCTCCGGGGTTTCATCGCCGTGAAATTGCAGCAAGTCCAGCGGCACAGCGTCCAGCGTTTCGTTCAGTTCACAGGCGCTGGCATTCACAAACAGACCCACGGTGGTCACAAACGGCGGCAGCGCGGCAATGATGGCCCGCGCCTGCGCGGCAGTCACCGCTCGTGGGCTTTTGGCATAAAATACAAAGCCAATCGCATCAGCCCCGGCGGCCACGGCGGCCAGTGCGTCATCTATGCGGGTAATCCCGCAGATCTTGCTGCGAACGGCTGACATGTAAGCGATACCCCTGAGCACGAGCGTGAAAGTGCCGGATGTTAACAAATGCTTACCCGTGCGTCAGCCGTCGAGTTCGCTAAAACCGGTCAAGAAATGTGGGCCAATGTAACGCTCGGGCAACGGGAACTCGTCGCGATATTCCACCTGCACCAGATACAGCCCGTAAGGATGCGCTGTCACGCCGCCTGAGCGACGCTCACGGCTCTCCAGCACTTCTTTGATCCATTCCACCGGACGCTCGCCAGAACCGATGGTCATCAGCACCCCGGCAATGTTGCGCACCATGTGATGCAAAAAGGCGCTGGCGCGGATATCCAGCACGATCATCTGCCCGTGGCGAGTCACACGCAGGTGATGCAGTTCCTTGATCGGCGACTTGGCCTGGCATTGCCCAGCACGGAAGGCACTGAAGTCGTGTATACCGAGCAGGTATTGCGCGGCTTGCGCCATGCGCTCGACGTCCAGCGGGCGGTGGTTCCAGGTGATTTCCTGGTTGAGGTGCGCGGGGCGAATCGGATCGTTGTAGATCACATAGCGGTAACGCCGGGCGATCGCCTTGAAACGCGCATGGAAGTTCGCCGGCATCACCTTGGCCCAACTGACACTGATGTCGTGGGGCAAATTGATATTGGCGCCCATGACCCACGCCTTCATCGAGCGTTCGGCCTGGGTATCAAAGTGCACCACCTGCCCGCAGGCATGCACCCCGGCGTCAGTACGCCCGGCACACATCAACGACACTGGCGAGTCGGCGACTTTTGACAGCGCGTTTTCAAGGGTTTCCTGAACCGTCAACACGCCATTGGCCTGACGTTGCCAGCCGCTGTAGCGCGAACCTTTGTATTCAACGCCCAGGGCGATGCGGAAAAAGCCTTCAGCAGCCATTTCGGCTGCCGGGTTATCTATATTTGCCAAGGAGTTACAGCCTGCTCATAAACGCAAAGGCGGCCATTATAAGGCCCACCCGCGAAGACGCCATGAATCAAATGACCGGCGCGAACAAAATGAGCGTTGTAGGAACGAGCTTGCCTCGCGATCTTTTGATCTTTTTAAAAGATCACGAGGCAAGCTCGCTCCTACAGGGAGGGGTCAGGCCAGGCGGGAGAGCAGTTCGATGGCCTCGGCCTGTTGCTCCGGGCTGCCCTCGCCCATGACTTCGGTCAGGATGTCACGCGCGCCTTCGTCGTCGCCCATGTCGATGTAAGCCTGGGCCAGGTCAAGCTTGGTCGCGGCCTCATCGGCGCCCGACAGGAAGTCGAACTCCGGCTCTTCGTCAGCGCCCGCTACAGCTCCGGCAAACGGCTCGGCCATCGCCGGCTCTTCCAGGCTCTGGGACAAGCGCTGCAATTCAGCGTTTACCTTGTCCAGTTCCATCGAGAAGCTGTCCGGCACTTCAGGCACCGCTGGCGCTTCTTCTGCCAGGGACAAATCAAAGTCATCCGGCAGATCAAGGTCAAAATCTGCTGCCTTGTCCAACGCAGCCTGGGTTTCAGCCTGTTGCTCAAGCACCGCATCGAAGCTCTGCCCGCTCGCCTCAACCAGATCATCAAGCCCCTGCTCAGGCGAGACCCGGGTCGGCGAGACCTCTTCCAGATCATCGAGACTCAAGTCGAAGTCGTGGTCAAACTCTTCAACTGGGGGCGTGATCACGGGTGCCGGCTTGAGTTCGGGCTCAGGCTCGACAACCCGGTCGTCGCGCATCATTTCTTTGACGAAATCAGCCTGGAACTGCGAAGCCACCGCTGCCGCGACAATCCCTGCCGCCACCGCAGCCATGGCCGGGTAACGCACCTTGAGCTGAGCCACTTCGGCGTAGTTTTTGCCATTGGCAACCAGTTGGCGCTCTTGCGCGATAAAGGCTTCACGCTCGCCCAACTCGCCATAGACCTGCATTAATTTCAAACGCAGGTCGCTGCGCTGCGGTGCATGGCTGATGGCACTTTCGAGCAACCCGGCCGCTTCATGGAACTGGTGCTGCTGAATCAATTGCTCCGCTTCAACCAGTACTTCAGCGCCTGACTTGGCGGGTGCAGCCACCCGCCAAGTCAGGCGCTGAAGTACTGGTTGAAGCGGAGCAATTGATTCAGCAGCACCAGTTCCATGA
>NZ_WIWK01000158.1:0-10835 GCF_009600165.1 Pseudomonas sp. FSL R10-0399 | reverse complement strand
GTGTACGGAGCCGCCTTGCTGGCGCTGGGCCTGATCATGTGGCGCATGAGCCTGGACCTGGTGCTGACCTTCGCCCTGCTCGGCGGCGGGGTGATTGCCGCACTGATACTCGGCGGCCTGTTACTGCTGGGCCTCAAGGGCCTTCGTCGTGGGCTGGCCCGCGCCTCCCTGCCTTGGCGTCTGGGCTTGGGCCAACTGCTGCGCCAGCCTCTGGCCGCAGCCGGACAGGCTCTGGCGTTTGGCTTGATCCTGCTGTCGATGGCGCTGATTGCCTTGTTGCGCGGCGAACTGCTCGACACCTGGCAAAACCAGTTGCCCAAAGATGCACCCAACTACTTTGCACTGAATATCTTGCCCACCGACAAGGACGCCTTTGGTGCCCGCCTGCACGAACTCCAGGCCCAGGCTGCGCCGATCTACCCGGTGGTGCCCGGACGCTTGATCAGCATCAATGGCGAGCCGGTGCAAGAGATCGTCACCAAAGACTCCAGCGGCGACAAAGCCGTACAGCGCGACCTGAGCCTGACTTGGGCCGCCGACCTGCCTGAAGGCAATGAACTGACCGCAGGTCAGTGGTGGTCAGCGCAACCGCCACAGGGTGTGCCTGGGGTGTCGGTTGAAGCCAAAGTGGCCGAAAGCCTGAAACTCAAGCTGGGCGACCATCTGGTGTTTACGGTTGCCGGGGTCAACCGTGAGGCGCAAGTCACCAGTTTGCGCAGCATTAACTGGGACAACTTCCAGCCCAACTTCTTCATGATCTTCCAGCCCGGCACCCTGCAGGACTTGCCGACCACCTACCTCACCAGTTTTTACCTGGCCCCGGGTCACGACACGCAAATCATTGAGCTGTCGCGCAGCTTCCCGGCGGTGACCATCCTGCCGATTGATGCCTTGCTCGAACAGCTGCGCAGCATTTTGGCGCAAGTCACAATTGCCATTGAGTACGTACTGTTGTTCGTTCTGGCGGCGGGGATGACAGTGCTGTTTTCCGGTCTGCAATCCACCCTCGACGAGCGCATCCGCCAAGGTGCCTTGCTGCGGGCATTGGGAGCCGAACGCCAACTGCTGATCAAGGCCCGGCGCATCGAGTTCGGCTTGCTCGGTGCCACCAGCGGCTTGCTCGCGGCGCTGGGCGCAGAACTGGTCAGCCTGGTGCTGTACCGCTATGCCTTTGACCTGCCCTGGCATCCGCACCCATGGCTGTTGATGCTGCCGGTGCTCGGCGCCGTAATGGTTGGCGGCGCCGGGGTGTTTGGTACCCGCCGCGCACTCAATGCCAGCCCGCTGACAGTGCTGCGCGAGGGCTGATAGACTCGCGCCCTTCTCTGCCAACGGATTGACCATGAGCCGCTACCGTCCTCCCCGCCCTGCTGGCACCGCGCTGATCACCCCGGAAGGTGAAGCGCGGATGCGCGCCGAACTGCATGAGCTGTGGCATGTGCGCAGGCCACAGGTCACGCAATCGGTCAGTGAAGCAGCAGCACAAGGCGATCGCTCGGAAAACGCTGAATACACTTATGGCAAAAAGATGCTGCGCGAGATCGACAGCCGCGTGCGTTTTCTTACCAAACGCCTTGAAAGCCTGAAAGTGGTCAGCGAAAAACCTGGCGACCCGAACAAAGTGTATTTCGGCGCCTGGGTCACGATTGAAGATGAAGACGGCAAACAGTCGCGCTACCGCATCGTCGGCCCCGATGAGCTGGACCTTAAACAAGGCCTGATCAGCATCGACTCACCCCTGGCCCGCGCCTTGATAGGCAAAGCGCTGGGTGCCGAAGTTCGGGTACAAACCCCCACCGGCGAACAGTACGTGTATATCGTGGCTATTGAGTACCCCTGACTAACAACGCCACTGTTTATCCGGGGCGTTTCTTACAAACAGCGTGGCTGTTGTCTCATTGAGCGTTAAGCCCCCACCACTAAACTGAGGACTACAAACCACTTACATTATTTTAATGGAATAAATTAATGACACTTTTAACCCGCATTTTTGCAGCACTCTCATTGAGTGTGCTCGCCACTACCGCAGCAATAGCCCAAACGCCAGCGTCCGCAAGTGCAAACAGCTCCGACTGGACTGAGGCTGACGTAAAACGGCTACCTGGCAAGGGGCCACATCTCTACAGGGGCTGTATTACCAAGTTCAGTGGTTACCCGATTCCAGTACTACCGTTTCGTTCGACTTACTCGACGGCAGAAGAGCTAATGGCCAACACAACTTTTAAACAATGCGTTAAGTTTGGATGGTCGTCTTATCACCAGTTTGAAACATGATCCGTTTCAGCTTTGCCTGTTAAACAAAGCTGATGGGCGACCCTGTTCATTAACGCAAAGTAATCAAACCCTGGCGGGACACGCGGATAAGGTTGCGAATGACCAGCTCGGCATTTTCGGCTGAAGGCGACTGAATCACTGCCAGGTCAAAACTGTCGGCGGCAAAACGCGTCAGCTCGTCGTCGACCTCAACAAACTGAATCAAAAACGCTGAAGTTTGCCCTTTGCGACGCGGCCAGCCGTCCAGATAACGCAGCAGCGTTGGCTGATGTTTACCGCCCAGGAGGATTTTTGGGTTGCGCGAAGTCTGATTGGCCGTGATCGGCGCCAGACGAACGAAAGGACGTGGTTGAATCATGTATCGGTTCTCCGCCTCAAGGTTCTGCGTGGCAGGTGAGAGGCAACACCGAACCAGCGCTTTAGCGGTATTTCGAGCGTCTTTTGACACCCTGGCGCCCCGCAAGTAGCTGTTTAAATCGGCGCAAGAAACATCCTAGATAAAGCCGCTTACAACTGTCAAGAATCATATGCCACGAAAACCCTGCCCCAGACGCCCCCATGAATTCATGCACGCTTAGATGAAGAATGCGCCTGCACCTGGTTGAATTCGATTAATTGAAACCCCGCCGTCATAATCCCTTGTTACGCTGCCGCCGAAAATGTTTTGTAACAGTTAACAGGACCCCGTAATGAGCGACGAAAAAGACAAGGACACTCAACTCCCTGCCGATGCCAGCCGCCGTCGCTTCCTCGCCGGTGCAGCCGCGCTGGGCGTAGGTGCGGCGACCTTGAACGTGTATGCAAACACCCCGCACGACACCCCCGTCGCGGCTGAACCGCTAACCCCGACCGAACTGGACAAAAAGCTCCACGAGCAGGTGAAAACCATCGTGGTGATTTACGCCGAGAACCGCAGTTTCAATAACTTGTTCGCCAACTTCCCCGGTGTCGAAAAGCCCTTGTCGGCGCTCAAACCAGCTGACTATCAGCAGCGCGACCGCGATGGCAGCCTGCTCAACACCCTGCCACCGGCCTGGGGCGGCGTCTTGCAGGTAGGCCCGCAAACGGTTGACGGTGTCACGTATCCGCAAGGGGTGCAGTTCCAGGAAAACCTGCCCAACGCACCATTCGCCCTCAAAGGCCCGAACCAGGAAGACCTGCCGTTGAGCTTGGTGACCCGTGACCTGTGGCACGTGTTTTATCAAAACCAGATGCAAATCAACGACGGCAAAAATGACCAGTTTGTGGCCTGGGGCGACTCCGGTGGTTTGCCCATGGGCCACTACGCGCAGTCGCAATACTCCCTGCGTTTGTGGGATGTCGCCCGTGAGTTTGTGCTGTGTGACAACTTCTTCCAGGGCGCTTTTGGCGGCTCGTTCCTCAACCACCAGTACTTGATCAGCGCCGCCGTGCCGGTTTACCCGGACGCCGCCAACTCTGTAGCCAAAAGTCAGATCGCCACGCTGGAAGGTGACGACCCTAAAGGCACGCGCCTCAAGCCGCTGGAAAAATCGCCCCAAAGCGCCATGACCGGCGCCCCGCAATTTGGCCCCAGCGCGATCACACCTGACGGCTACGCGGTCAACACCATGGCCCCGCCCTACTGGCCGACATGGATTCGTGACCCCGAGCGCCCGGACTACTCCAAGCCCGACCTGCCCAGCGTGCTGGTGCCGCAAAACCATGAACACATTGGCGACAAACTGAGTAAAAAGAACATCGACTGGGCCTGGTACGCCGGTGCCTGGCAAGCCACGCTCGACGAGTACAAAGACTCTGGCGGTATCCCCAAGATCCCGAACTTCCAGTACCACCACCAGCCATTCAACTACTTCACCCGCCAAGGCCCGGAACACCCGGCTGAACGCAGCAAGCGCCTGCGTGATGGCGGCCTGGGCGACGAAAGCAGCACCAACCGCTTCCTCGCCGATGCCGAAGCCGGCAAGCTGCCAGCCGTGTCGTTCTACAAACCTCAGGGCAACCTCAACCTGCACGCCGGTTATGCCGACGTGGCGGCGGGTGACCGACACCTGGACCGCGTGCTCAAAGTGCTGCGCAACAGCCCGCAATGGGAAAACATGGTTATCGTGCTGACTGTGGACGAGAACGGCGGCTGGTGGGACCACGTTGCCCCGCCCAAGGGCGATCGCTGGGGCCCGGGTACACGCATCCCGGCGTTGGTGGTGTCACCGTTCGCGCGCAAAGGCACGGTCGACCACACGGTATATGACACGGCGTCGGTCCTGCGCTTGATCACCCGCGTGCACCAACTGGAAACCCTTGACGGCCTTAAACACCGTGACGATGCCATGAAAGCCCGCGGTCAAACGCCCATGGGCGATATGACCAACGCACTGATGTTCTGAAACTGACCCGCCAGAAGCAAAAAATCCGCAGCCCTTGTACCGGGCTGCGGATTTTTTATGGCCTGCGAAAAGCTCGCGTTTAACTCGCGATGGCCCGATCAGCCGACAGCTTGCCAGCACCTTCAAGCAACACCGCCAGCGTGCCGCCGAGCAAGGCCAGGGCAAACTCATAGCCGTTGTTGGCCATAAACAGCCCGTTGTGAATGTGCACCGAGAAGATCGCCACCAGCAAAGTGAACGACAAGCCCAAGGCTGCCGGGCGTGCCAGCAAACCGATAATCAAGGCCAGCCCGCCAAAGAACTCAGTCCCGCCCGACAACAGTGCCATCAAGATGCCCGGTTCCAGACCGATGCTTTCCATCCATTGTGCGGTGCCCGCCAGGCCGCCCCCACCAAACCAGCCAAAGAGTTTTTGCGAGCCGTGGGCCGCAAAGATGATGCCGACAAACACCCTCAAGACGGTCAAACCGTAGCCGGCACGGGTAGCGAGAACAGTCTGGATCAATTTGCTCATGGTGCGTTCCTTCAAATCAGGTGGGGAATGGACGCCATATTAATCAGTTTTTATCATGTTAAAAGTCGAATAAACCCCGCATTACAATCGAATTATTCGATTACTTGCGAGAGGCTACCCGCCCTGCTGCCGGCTCCAAAGAGTCGCGCTCGCGGTCGAATGCCAAATAGTATTTATTCACGCTATTAACATAGCTGACGGCGCTCATGCCCATCTGTTCCATGGCAATACGTTCTACCTGAAAAAACCATTGATTTGGGTTCAAGCCCCGTCGCTTGGCCTCCGCCCGCATGGCCTGCACCCGCTCAGGGCCCATGTTGTAAGCCGCCAGCACAAAGGCCATGCGCTCACGTTCATTGAGTTTGGGGCTAGAAAAAAATTTACGGCGGATCATCGATAAGTACTTGGCACCGGCCTGCACATTGTTATCGACATTTTTGATGTCATTGACCCCAACCCGCTGTGCCGCCGAAGGGGTAATTTGCAGCAGCCCCGTCGCGCCACCCGAGCCGCGTGCACCGGGGTCCAGGGCCGACTCTTTAAAAGCCAGCGCGGCCAGGTTCAGCCAATCCATACCCTGTTGCCGTGCATGTTTTTGCAGCACCGGGCGCAGTTTTTCGAGTTTTTGCCGGTCCGTTTTGGCCAACGGGTAATGCACCCGGTACAAACCTCGGTAAACCTTCTCAAACGCCAGATCCTGATTGGACGGAGCTTTATAACTGGCCAGGAATTTATCGACACTGGCGTGCAACATGGCGGCATCGCGGCGGACAAACCAGCGCATCGCGGCCGGCTCGCTGATCAGCACCTGGCGGTCAAAGCGCAGCTTGGGCATCAGCGTGGCCCAACGCTCGGCAATCGGCTTTTCGACAATGGTCAGATGAAAGATCCCGGCCTGGACCATCTCCAGCACATCCTCCACCGCCAAGCTCGGATCGACCCACTCCACCTTCACCGGGGGCAATTTGCGTAGCGCGAGTTTTTGATTGATCAGGCTGATGGACTCACCGGCCGCGCTGCCTGTGGTCAATGCCACTGTGCGCCCGGACAGTTGCTCAAACCGGGTAAAACGCCGCTCGCCCTTCTTCCCCACCAGCAACAACGGCACCCGATCGACCACAGGATCACTCGGGCTCACCGCATGGCTGGGCTTGACGTCCAGCAACTCCCCCGGCGCCATCAAGTCGCCTTCGCCACGCATGAGCGCACCGAGTAACTGATCTTTGGCCTTGGGAATGATCTTGAGGGTAATTTCGTGCCCGTCGCGGGCGCTGGCATTCAGGTATTGCTCGAAAGCGCGCAGGCGATGGTATTCAACACCGATATCCTGGCCCTGCACTTCGCCGGAGCTGTTGCGGCTTTGATTCACCAACACGCGCAACACCTGACTGCTGCGAATCTGCGCCAGATCGCGGACCTGGCTTGACTGCCCGACTTGCAGTGGCCCAGCCAATCGCGCCACTGCCGGGAGCGGCAACAGCAACAGGCACAGCGCAATCAATAACGTAGGTCTCGTCATCCGTTCTCCGGAAAGAATACAGTCCCGCGCCGCATCGGATTACCCGACAATCGGTCACCCCATTGGGGGAATTTCAGCGCTGGAAACAGAGCGCAATACAGCCAATGCACCCTGAAATGAAAAAGGCATTGCGTTGTTGCGGCATTCAAAGACAACCATAACCGTCTGTAGTTCTTGGTTTTTCTTATAAAACTACAGCTCTGATATGCTTCACGGCCTGTGGCCTGAGGTAGAACCATGCAACTCATCGATATCGGCGTCAACCTGACCAACTCCAGTTTCGACGGTAAGCACCAAGCCGTGCTGGACCGTGCGTACGCTGCTGGCGTCGCCCAACTGGTCCTCACCGGCACCAGCGTTGAAGGCAGCGAACAGGCCTTGCAACTGTGCCGCGAGCTGGACGAAAACGGCCAACGGCTGTTCGCCACCGCGGGTATTCACCCGCATTCGGCCAGCGACTGGAACGGCGACAGCGCCCAGCGTCTGCGGGCCTTGCTCAAGGAGGTCAACGTGCGGGCTGTGGGCGAATGCGGGCTGGACTTCAACCGCGACTTCTCGCCGCGTGCACAACAAGAGAAAGTGCTGGAAGAGCACTTGGCGCTGGCCGTGGAGCTGCAACTGCCGGTCTTCCTGCACGAGCGCGACGCCAACCAGCGTCTGCTGGAAATCCTGCGCAACTACCGCGACCACCTGCCGGCAGCGGTTGTGCACTGTTTTACCGGCGAGCAGCGGGCATTGTTCAGCTATCTCGACCTGGACCTGCATATCGGCATTACCGGCTGGATTTGTGACGAGCGCCGCGGTACTCACCTGCATCCGCTGGTCCGCGACATCCCGCGTGGCCGCTTGATGCTTGAGAGCGATGCGCCGTACCTGCTGCCGCGCACCTTGCGCCCCAAGCCCAAAAGTGGCCGCAACGAACCGGCCTACCTGCCTGAAGTGCTGCGCGAAGTGGCCGTGCACCGCGCCGAGTCCGAACACGACCTCGCCGCCCACACCACCGCCTGCGCCCGGGCGTTCTTCGGGTTGCCGGTACTGGACGCATAACCGCAATCTGTAGGAGCGAGCTTGCCTCGCGATCTTTTGATCTTGCTAATCCGGGTCCGCCTTATGCCAGACGGCTTGACCCACATCAACATTGTCTTCATAAAGTAGCGGCACAATGATGGCACCTTGCCAATACTGTGTTCGCCACATCAGAGAAGACCTTCCATGGGTGCCTGGCTTAGCAACATCTCGCTTAAATACAAATTCTGGGCTGTGAATGCGGTGGCTTTTGTCACCACGTTGCTGCTGGTGCTGTACGCCGTGCAACTCGAACAGCAATCACGCAGCAACGCCGCCCACGCCAATGCCAAGGCTCAGGCGCACCTGCTCAGCGTGTGGCCGGCCAATCAGCCACTCCCCGAAGCCCAAGCCCTGCTGCCACTGGCGCCCAACGCCGTGCCGACCGTCAACGGTCAGCCGTTGCCGCAATTGAGCGACGCCAACGGCTGGGTATCGCTCAATCACATGCCTTTGTTCGGGCAAAACCCGCTGTCCGGGGCCGAGGTGGTCAGCCGCGAGAATGGTCAGAAGGTCGCCGTGCTGGCCTACGCGCCCAGCCTGGCCCAAGTGTTCGTCGAGCGTTTGCCCAATTATGCGGCGGCCGTTCTGGTGCTGATGCTGGCCATGCTCTGCGCTTCTCAATTGTTGATTCGTTTTCTGCTCAGCCAGCTCAACACCCTCAAAGATGTGATGCTGCATGTCGAAAAAACCGGCGATTTGTCTGCCCGTGTGCCGTTGGCCTGCAACGATGAGGTCGGCCAGATGGCCAGCGCCTTCAATGCCATGCAGGCCGGTTATCAGCGGGTGGTCAACACCGTGGCAGACACCGCCGCGCAACTGGATGCCGGGGCCGCGCGCCTGGCCAGCAGCATGAACGAAGTGCAACACGGCATGCTCGGCCAGCAAAGCGAGACGGACCAGGCCGCCACAGCCATCAATGAAATGACTGCCACGGTCCATCACATCGCCCAGCACGCGGGCGCCACCCGTGATTTGTCGCAAACCGCCGACGACCTGGCCGGCAGCGGGCAACAAGTGGTCAGCCGCGTGCAAACCTCCATTGCCAACCTCTCCGATGGCGTGCAAAAAACCGCCGAGATGATTCAGCAACTGGCCCAGGACAGCCAGCAGATCAATAGCGTGGTCAGCGTGATCCACAGCATCGCTGAACAAACCAACCTACTGGCGCTCAACGCCGCCATCGAAGCCGCCCGTGCGGGCGACATGGGCCGTGGCTTTGCCGTGGTGGCCGACGAAGTGCGGCACTTGGCCAAGCGCGTGCAAACCTCCACTGACGAAATCACCACGATGGTTTCAGCCTTGCAGGCCGGCACCCGGGATGCCGTGGACTTTATGCAAGAGAGCTCGTTCAAGGCCGACGATTGCGTACAGCAGGCTCAGGAGGCAGGCGCAGCCTTGGCCGAGATCACCCACGCGGTGGCGCAAATGCGCGAAAGCAATACGCAAATCGCGGTCGCGGCCGAGCAGCAAAGCCAAGTGGCCGAAGAGATGAACCGCGCCGTGGTCAGCATCCGCGATGTCACTGAAGACACCGTGCAACAAACCGTCGATTCGGCCACCACCAGCAATCAGTTGGCGACCCTGGCCGGTGAGCTGAATCGGGCCATTGGTCAGTTAAAGCTATAAGGCCTATAGCCAGAGTTGATTCGCCGTTCGCCCGGCTCGCCCCTATTCTTGGCTCATCCGGTTCAGACAAGACTGAACCCTTGAACCAAGGAGAGAAATCATGGGCAAACGTCATCCTGATCTACCCGCCTGGCAATGGCGCTCTAACCCACAAGGCACCCACAGTGCCAGCCATCAGGCGCTGAGCCTGCTGGCTGTGGCGATGATGGTGTTGGCGTTCCTGCTGTTGGCTACCGGCGTGTTCAGCAACAACGCCTCAAGCGCGGTGATTGGCCTGGTGGCGCTGTTTGCCGGCATGGCCATTCAGCGCCAGAGCCGCCAGCTGGATGCCAAGGCTCAGCAAGCACAGCGCAGCAAAACGTTTTAACCGAAGATGGCGACGGTCTGGCGACTGATTGCAATCAGCTCGCCATTGGGCGCCCACAGATTGGCTGCCACATGGCCGTAGCCGTCACGGGCATGTTCGATCACCGCTAGGTATTTGCACCAGTCCAGGGTGTTGGCGTCGGGCAGCGGCTGCACAAACTCCACCGTCCAGGTCAGCGTGCTGCCCGCCGTCGGTTTGTTGAGCAACGGCAACAACGCCGGAGGCCAGGTGTCGATCAACGCCAGCAGGTGGGTTTCTGTGAGCGGCTGCTCTGCCACCTCACCGGCAAAACGCACCCAACCGCCCATTTCACGTGTGCCACGCCCGGTGAACGGAATGGCGCCCACGGCAAACGCCATCGACAAGTGCCGCATAAACTCCGGGGTCACCCCTTTGATATAGGGCAATAACGGGCATTGCTCGGGGGCTTTCATGTCAGGGGCAGGCAAGCTGTCTACCTTCACCGCAGACTCGCGGGCACCACCAAAACTGCCTTGCACCAGTGTCACCACTTGGCCGTTTTGCACGGCCCGGCCCAGCACCTGGCTCACTGCCTTGCCTTCGCGCAGCACCTCGACTTCGAAACTCACCGGCACGCCCGGCTCGGCGGGCCCGACAAACGTCACCGCCAATGAGCGCAACGCCCGCTCGCTGGACACTTGAGCGCGCATGGCTTCGTACTGCAACGCCACCATCAGCCCACCAAAACTGGCCCGCCCCTGCCCCCAATCTTCAGTGATGGTCACGTCCAGGGGGTTTTTACGTACAGCGTCGACCAATTCAGAAAACTGCATACACACCTCAACGCTGAACAATAGGCCGTGATACTACTGACCCGCCCGCCTCGGCACAGCGCCTATATGCGCCAAATCATCTGCTGAAAAAGCACTTTCCCCCTGTAGGAGCGAGCTTGCCTCGCGATCTTTTAAAGATCAAAAGATCGCGAGGCAAGCTCGCTCTTATCAAACATAAAATAAGTGATTGATTTTAAAGGATTTGTAGGAGCGAGCTTGCTCGCGAGCTGTTGATCTAGATCTTGCTTTTGATCTTGATCTAAAAGGCCCCATTAAACCACGCTGGCCGAACGCAGGTTTTGCGCAG